>CAZRNL010000046.1:0-8895 GCA_964601395.1 uncultured Silicimonas sp.
TCATAACGCTTTGGTTGGGGGTTCGAGTCCCTCCGGGCCTACCAGACCGACATTCCGTTCACCGCCGAGCAATTGAGGCCACGCCCCCGGAGTTCCGGGTAGATCCGAATGGAATTGCAAAATGAATTACCTTGGATATATATCCGTTGTCCCGCCTCAATGCGATGGGCGGGGAACATGCTCTTTTTGGAAATACCTCACGAGAACACATTTCCAATCGGGCAATTCGAGGAGACTAAAATGGTAAAAAAAATGGACCTCAGCAAGTTTTCGATGGAAGAACTTAAAGCACTGCGCAAGGAAGTTGATACCGCAATTGCGGGATTCGCAGAGCAAAAGCGGCAGAACGCGATGAGGGCTATCGAAGAGGTCGCCAAGCAGCATGGCATGTCACTTGACGAAATCGTTGGCGGCAAAGCGCGCAAGCGCAAGGCGAAATCGGCGGCAAAGTATGCAAACCCGGGAAATCCAGCGGAAACGTGGTCCGGACGTGGCCGTCAACCTGGCTGGTTCAAGGCGGCAATTGCGGCCGGCAAAGACCCAGACACGATGGCCATCTGATCCCACAGACTTTTCAGTCAAGCGCAAGGATGGCAAAGAACATTTGCCATCCTTTTTCTATTAATGCGGGATCAGGATTTCCGCCTTCAGTCCTCCCATAGTCGGACTTGTCCCTAGGCGGAGCGTGCCTCCATGATTTCGCGCTATATCGGCAGCGATTGTCAATCCAAGACCCACGCCAGATCCGCCGTCCTGATTGCGCGATGTATCAAGCCGCAAAAACGGTTTCTGCGCCTCGTTTCGCATGTTCTCGGGAATGCCCGGTCCGGGGTCTTCCACGCGGAATACAATTCTGTCGTTCTCCGAGACGACCGAGACGACCGCCTTGCCGCCGTAGCGCACTGCGTTTCCGATAAGGTTGTCGAGGGCTCGCGCGATCGCATCGGCTCGCAGCAGGATGTTGTCCGGAGCCGAGACCTCGCCCAGAGTGACGGGCAAATTGCCGCGCATCGCCCGTGAGACCGCGGCCCGAGCGAGCTTTACCGGATCTGTGCGACTTGTATCTTCGTGCGCCTCGCCCCGCGCAAAGGCCAGGAAAGCCTCGAGCATACGTTCCATGTCGGCGACGTCGCGCAGGATGGCGCGTGTGTCATCGCTGTCTTCCATGAGCGACAACGCAAGTTTCATCCGGGTAAGCGGTGTCCGCAAATCGTGACTGACGCCCGACAGCATCAGCGTGCGCTGCTCGATCTGCCGCTCGATCCGGTCGCGCATGTCGAGAAATGCGGCACCTGCCTGACGCACTTCGGTCGCTCCTGCAGGCCGGTAGGGTACGCTTCGACCCTTGCCGAATGCATCCGCGGCCCGCGCAAGACGCCTGATCGGGCGCACCTGATTGCGCAGATAGACCAGCGCGATAACAGTCATCAAAAGCGCGGTGAGGCCAATGAGAACCAGGAACTGATGCGGATTGCGTGCCGAGACTCTGACGCGCGGCAGTTCCAGCAGCACCGGTCCGTGCTTCGTATTCACAGCCATCTGGACGTAGCCATCTCGATTGGAAAGATCGATCCCCCGAACATCCACGATCTCGTTGCGCAATGTTTCGATAACTACACGCCCCGACACGTCGATCAGGCTACTCCGGTCGCCGGTCGTGCCGCTGTCGGCCGAAATATCGATCCCAAGCGGCTTGCCCACCTCGATTGCCGATTGCAGCGCGCCGGCCGGATCCGACGCCTGGTCAATCCTGTCGAGAACAAGCCTGATCTCGTTGGCCACCCCCATCGTCATCTGTCGCGTGACGCTCTCGTACAGGCGCTGAATGAAGACGACAGAGACGACAAGCATGATCGTCACGACCGGCACCAGCAGGATCAGTGCGGACCGCGCAAAAAGCGATTTCGGCATATAGACTTTGAGACGCGAACCAATCATGCCAAGACCCTAGTGTTGACTTGGTGCGAGAGAAAGAGCCGATGAACCAGCCCGACACGGGACGCTCCGAAACGCTTGAACCAGGACTGAGGCGCGTACTGGCCCCCAATCCGGGGCCTATGACGCATTGGGGCACGAACACCTTTATCGTCGGAGAAGGCCGGGTCGCCGTGATCGACCCCGGCCCCGAGAAACCCGTCCACCTGGATGCGCTGCTGGCGGCCACGCGCGGTGAGACGATCACACACATCCTCGTCACCCACGCCCATCTCGACCACAGCCCGCTGGCGCGCCGCCTGGCGACGCTGACCGGTGCTCCGGTGCTTGGTTTCGGCCCTCCCGAGGCAGGCCGCACACCGACGATGCGCGCTTTGGCGCAGCAAGGTCTGGCAGGGGGAGGCGAAGGCGTCGACACTGGCTTCCAGCCGGACGTGACGCTGACCAATGGCGATCGGATCAAGGGCGATCACTGGGAAGTCGAGGTGTTGCACACGCCAGGTCATTTTGCCGGCCATCTGGCCTTCGCCTTTGGCGACGCCGTGATCTCAGGCGACCACGTGATGGACTGGTCCTCGTCGCTGGTCTCTCCGCCTGATGGCGACCTCCGCGCCTTCATGACAACTTCGGCCCGGCTGCGGGACGCCGGACTCCGAAGGCTTTACCCGGGACATGGCGGCCCGATCGACGACCCCACCGGCCGGCTTGGATGGCTGATCGCGCACCGCGAGACACGGGAGGCGGCGATCCTTGGCGTACTGGAGGCAAAGGGGCGTTCCGTTCAGGAAATCACAGCCCGCGCCTATAAAGCCATCCCACACGAAATGTTGCCCGCAGCGGAGCGCAACGTCTTCGCCCATCTGGTTGATCTGCATGAAAGAAATTGCGTTGTCGCTTCACCCAACCTGGGTATTGGGTCGCGTTTCGCACTGCCCTGACGCACCCGGCGATTTTTGTTCCGAACGCCTCTGGACGGACACGCCCACCATTGCTATATCGACCCCCGGTATTCCGGCGTAGCTCAGCGGTAGAGCAGTTGACTGTTAATCAATTGGTCGTAGGTTCGATCCCTACCGCCGGAGCCAATTCTCCCAACTTTCGGTACCTGGTTTCTTAGGCACATCAGGCATCGCCCAGGCGAGCCTCGGAGTGGCATCGCCAGACATGGCGGTTCTGTGCCGTTCGCAGTTCAGGAGGCTATGCCCGCCTCGTCTCAGGAATCTCAGCGCGACAGCAGCCTCCAGGCTCGCAGATCAACCAGAGCCATTATCGTCGCTGCGATCACCAATGCGCAAAGCGCTACCTTCGAGATCGTCCCCATCGTACCCTCGATCAGCATCGCGTGCACCACGCTTGCCACGACAATTACAGCCGCGGAGACCGAATGTCCGATGCGCCATACCCTCAGTGAAATGCGCACTCGCCGACGCAAAGAGGCCAGTATCGCAGTGCCAAAGACCACCCACATGGCGACAACACCCCAGGTCGAGAATGGTGTCGGAGACGAAAAGAGAAGCGCGTCGACCACGTCGGGCGGACTGGTCAACCACAAGCCGACGACATGCACCGCGACCGCTGCGACCAGCAGACCTCCGGTCCAGCGATGCACCTGTCGTCCCCGACGAACGGGCAGACCGGGCAGATATCCTGCAGCCAGAAGTGGCTGGGCAAGCACCAGCGTCATCGCAACGACACCAGCTACTCCAGCGACGATATAAACCGGATCACGCCATTGAAGCAGCGGACTTGTCGCGGCGACGGAGAGCGGAACCGCCACCGCAGTTGCAAAAGCCGCCCAGATGAGAATGGGACGGAGCTGCGGCACAGCTTTCAGACCGGCAGAAGAACGAAATCCGCACTAAGGCTCGTATCTCTCGCGCTTCGCATCACGGGGCGCAAGAAGACCGACTTGAACGTGTCCCCGTCATAGGCAAGGTGGCCATGCGGCTGGCCGAAAGCAGGGACGATTTGCGGCATTTCAAGCCGGAACATGCCCTCAGCGTTTGTCAGTGTGGCACCATGGCTGTGTGGGTCGCGCTCGTGTCCCTCGGTCGTGTGGGCCCAGATTTGGATGCGCACGCCCTCAAGTGGCGCGCCGTCGCCTGCGCGGCGGACAGTGCCCGTCATCCAGAAACCACCGCCACCGATGCGTTCGACGATCGGTGCGCCGGGGATATAATTGTTCGAGCCTCCACGCATCGTCGGCGTCGCCGCCATTCCCTGCGCATGTACCGGCATCACAAGTCCGGACCCGAAGGTTGTCAGCGCTGCCCCGGCAAAGGTGCAACCGGCGGCGATGAAGCTGCGGCGCGACTGTCGGCATGAGATCATCTCGGTCCTTCCTTTCTGGCGTGGCGGTGCTGACTGCGACCCGATTCCAGTGTTCTGGTTCAGAATCCGCACGGGTTAATACAGAGACTACGCGCGGACCGCCCTTTGGACGATAATAGGGACGAATGGTTTGTCACGGAACCGACCCCACGCCTTCGTGATGCCGCCTTTTTCTCGCCTCGCGCGATCAATGCCCAGAGTTGCATCAGTGCAGTCAGTCGTTCAACCATCCGTCGCAGAACTCGACAGTTTCGATACCGGCGAATTTCCTGACCCGTTCGAGTTCCGACTTCACGCCAAGAACGCGCGCCTTTCCCATACGTACACCAGGCTCTGGCCAGAACGCCCGAACCACCAGCGCGTTGCCCGTGCGCTTGCCGTCTAGCCGTCCGATCACGCGATCGCCATGCAGTACCGGGAAGACATAATAACCATAGCGGCGCGATGCCTCGGGGACGAATATCTCGATCCGGTAATGAAAGCCGAAAAGGCGTTCAGCACGCCCCCGATCGCGCAACGCAGGATCGAATGGTGACATTAGCCGCACACGGGAAGATGGCTCTGGCAGCGAAGTCGCCGTTTCGAGAAGCGCTTGGGTCGTATAGCTGCGACGACGCGACCCGTCTGCCATCTCGATGTCTGCTTCAAGGATGCGGCCCGCCGCGAGCGCCTTGGAACACCAGGCCTTCGCCTCGTCCCGCGTCACGATCTCGAAGAAGGCCGCCATCTCTCCGCTTGTCCCGAAGCCGAGCCTTGAAAGCGCCTCCGACATCGCCCAGTCGATGATTTCGGCGTCATCCTTGTGCAATTCCAGATGTTCCGCCGGAATAACCCGCTCGGTCAGGTCGTAGAACTTCCGGAATCCCTGGCGGTGACTGATTGCCAATCGACCCGAGCGCCACAAAAACTCAAGTGCAGTCTTGGAAGGGTGCCAGTCCCACCAACCCGACGACGACCTTTTCTCGCCCTGCCCGACATCCAGGGTACAGGTGGGTCCATTTTCCGCGACGTGCCGAAGCACGGCCACGATCTCGGTTTCCCACCCTTCACGGCGGGCCAGAGGCCAGCGCCCCCGCATCCGCGCTTCGTCGCGGGCGAACTTCGTGCGCCACATCGGATAGAATTGCATCGGGATGACAGCGGCGTCATGGGTCCAATGCTCGAATGCCGTCCGATGACGCGAAATGAGGGTCTCTAGCGCCTTTGGCCGGTACTGTCCGCGGCGGGACCAAAGGATGAGGTCGTGCGCACGCGCGAGGGTATTCACGCTGTCGACCTGAACGAACCCCAGGTCTTGAAGCACGTCTCCCAGGTCCGCACCTTTGCCGGGACCGGATGCCGGACGCAACAGCAGATGCCGGTCAAGAAACAGGCGGCGCGCGCACTGATTGTCCAGAAACGGGAGGCTCATCCGTGAACTCTATCGCCGAAATCCGGTCACCGGTTCAACGCCTGATTTGGCCGAAGAGCCGACGTACTTTGATGGAGGTCGCAGCGATTGACTGACCTTTTCTCCCAGACCCAACCAGAGACGGCGCAATAGCGCTGTCGCCGGATCGTCGCACGTCTGACCATAAATTCCTGTTTGGAAATTTCCTGATCCCTGATGGTCAACCGCGTGATAGGTCTCCGGACTATAAAGCACTGAAAACCATTTGCAGAAATTATCGCTTGACCGAACCGGCAACATTGACCCTGAAGCAATTGGGCTCGCCGATACTGACTATCGTCCTGCTCCTGACGATCGTGGCGACCTATCCTTTATTCTACCCCGTCATTCAACCGGACTACCATGCATTCCTCGTACCATGGTTGAGGGCGATCACCGGTTCCGACGGGCTTGACGTATTCGCCACGAATTTTTCCAACTATACTGGTGGATACATCAGCATCCTCGCGGGGGTCGCCCAAATTGCGCCGATGCTGTCAGACCTCGCGATCATCAAGATCACGTCAGTCATCGGGACGGTCCTTGCCGCCTTCGGAGTGGCAACCTGCCTTCTGTCCTCAGGCTGGAACAGACAGGACGCGCTGAATGCCGGCCTTGCGTTCATGCTGCTGCCCTCGGTCATGCGTAACGGAATTGCCTGGGCGCAAGCCGACGCCTTTTACACAGCCTTCGTGCTTTTCTCGATGGCGTCGGTCCTGTCGCGCAGGATCACCCTGGCGGTATTTCTTTTTGCGGTCGCGGTTTCGTTCAAGCTTCAGGCCATTCTTTTTGCGCCGTTCCTGCTGGGCATCCTGCTGCGCACGCCGGGCAGGCTGCTTCTGGGGCTCGCAATGGCGGTTCCGGTGTACCTGGCGGTCAACGGCCTCTACCTGGTCGCGGGACGTCCGATCGGAGAGATCCTGCTGATCTACGCCGATCAGGCCGAAACGGTCCGCCAACTGTCACGCAACGCCGCCAACCTCTGGCTGGCCGCCGACCTTTACCTGTTTCTTCACCCGGACGTAATGGCACGGCATTACACACACCTGGTCCTTCTGGCGTTTGCGGCGGCCGGCGTCTCGGAGATCGTCCTTGCCATTTGCGCTTTCCGGGTGTCGGACAGGCCAGTTGCCAAGGTCGCGCTGGTCGCGGTGACGGTGCTGGTCCTGCCGTTCCTCCTGCCAAAGATGCACGAGCGCTATTTCTACCTGGCCGAAACCTTCCTGTTTGTAGCTTGCCTGCTGGATCGAAGGTTTCTCTCCGCAGCGATAGCCGCTCAGCTATCGGCCATGGCGATGTACTCCATCTATCACGATACTCTGGGACTGCGCATGCTGCTTGGATGGATATGGAGCGCCATCCTCGGGGTCCTGCTGATGATGACCGCCATTTCCCTGACCATACGGAACGCAAACCGACTGCGAGAGAACGAAATCGACTGATCGCTCAACCCAGGTGGAAGGCGAAGTAAAAGTAACTGCCGACGAGGGCGATCACCAAGACCATTATCAACCAGAATAGCTTCATCGCAGGTCCATACGGAGTGAAGTCGCCAGAAACACCTAGCACGCCCGCAAGTCAACATTGGAAACCGTGAATTGTCTGTCCGGAAGTCCGAGTTTACCGGAATGTGACTTGTCTCCGTCCCGAGGCGAATACCGTCTCACAGACGGGATCTTCACCGGATTGCCAAACTACCGCCCAATTTCCGGGTCATGCGTTCGGATGAAACGACGGATATGGACCAGATGATTCAGGAATTCGACAACTACGTCTACGAGTATGCCGACCAGCACCGCAACAGCATCCGCCTGTCCGGCGAAGATCCGGCCTTTTTCGCCGAGTACAAGATCAGGGCCCTGGCCGTCATGGCTGGCAAGTGGGGCATGAGCGCGCCCAGAATCCTCGACTTCGGAAGCGGTATTGGCAATTCGGTTCCACATTTCCGCGCCTGCTTCCCGGATGCCGTGACCACGCAAAGCGATCTTTCCGCCGAAAGCCTGGCCCGTGCCCGGACGCTCTACGGCGGACCCGAGCCCCAGCTTCTGATCGAGAACGACCGTATTCCTGCCAACGACCAGAGCTTCGACCTCGTTTTCACCGCCTGCGTCTTTCACCACATTCCCCACGACCAGCATATCGCCTGGCTGGGTGAGCTTCTGCGCGTGACTTCTCCTGGTGGCCGGTTGGTGATCTTCGAGCACAATCCCTGGAACCCGCTGACCCGCCACGCCGTCGCCAACTGCCCATTCGACGTGAATGCGCACCTTATCTCGGCTCCCATGATGGCAAGACGCCTCCGCGAAGCCGGATGGCAGAATACCGAAACGTCCTATCACGTCTTCTTCCCCGCCGCCCTTTCGGGCCTGCGCAGGATCGAAAGCCGCCTCGAGTGGTGTCCGCTCGGCGCCCAGTACTCCAGCGCGGGTCGCGCTCCCGGCGCATGACCGGAAGCCACCCCTCCCGCATTGGCCCGCTTGGCCGGCAGATCACGCGCTTCGGCGCGGTCGGCCTGCTCAACACCATGATCGGTGTCGCGATCATTTTCCTGCTGCACAAGGGACTGGGCGCGGGACTTATACTGTCCAACGCGGTCGGCTACGGCTGCGGGCTTGTCGTGTCTTACGTCCTGAACGGAGCTTGGACCTTTGGGTACTCTCCGCTATCCGGCGCAAGCGCCTTGCGTTTCGGGACCCTGGTGATCGTGGCCTTCACAGCGAACCTTGGCGTGATCTACATCCTGCTTGCCGCCACCGCACCCTATATGGTCGCGCAGCTCTCGGGTGTCGTCACCTACAGCGCGACTGTCTTCCTCGGAATGAGATACGCCGTCTTCCGCCACTCCACTCTCACCTGAGTGCGCCTGCGGCCACCAGCGCGTCGTACTTGACCTGCTCCCACCACCAGTAATCGATACCCCTGTCATAGGGCGGCTTGATCTCGGGGCGGCCGAAGACATCCCAATAGGCAATCCAGTGGCTGCCCTTGGACCAGTTGGGCACCCAGATGATCTTGTCGCGCAGCACCCGGTCCAGCGCCTTGACGCGAATGTCCAGCGTTTCACGATCCTGCGCTTCGATCACCCGCCCAACTTGCCGGTGTCTCTTGGTTTGCTTACCACGACACGCGAAATCCTTAAAGAGATCCGAGCTTAGGGTTGGCGCTTCTTCCGTTCGAGACCATGGAGAAAATATGAGCTA
>CAZRNL010000046.1:8905-13962 GCA_964601395.1 uncultured Silicimonas sp.
ACGTGGCTCGCAAGCTGAACCGGTGGATCACTCTCAAGACCCGCAAGCACTACTCACCCCTCATGCCGTAGTCGAAGTAAATGATGGCCTCGTCGCCGTCATAGCCGAGATGCACGACAGTGAGTGAGAGGCAGAGTAAATAGGTCACTGCGAGCGCGATTGTCGCAAGAGGGCGCGGCAGGCGCTTCGAAAGGGCGGCGAAGAGCGTCGTCATCCTGGATTCAGACCAAGTAGGGTTACGGAAAGCGGCCGGGCCAGGGTGAGCCAGACCGCGACGAAAGAAAATCCGACGACCCGCGTTGCGCGCGAGTTTTCAGGAAGGAGACCCGTCGATTGAACTACGCGGGTCAAGATAAGGCCAAGCCCCTGCCAGATACCCCAGGTCACCCAATAGGGCGTGGCGCCGTGCCAAAGACCGATGGCTATCATGGCGAGAATGGCTCCGACGGCGGGCCTGCGGGACATCGCGGTGAAGGGGCGGAACACGTAATCCCTGCACCAGAGCGATAGGGTCATGTGCCAACGGGTCCAGAAATCTATCAGATTCGTTGCGCGCCATGGCTTGTTGAAGTTTTCTTCGATCTTGACACCCCAGAGCATGGCCATGCCGATTGCGATCGAAGAGAGGCCGGAAAAAGTGAAGAACAAATCGACCCAGTAAAGACCGGACATGGCCCATTCGTAAGCGAAGGAGGGCCATGACAGTATGTCCTTCTCGAGCCCAAGTCGCGCTCGGTGCATGATCCACTCGCCGATTGCGACGACCTGAAACATGCCGATCAGGATGCGTTCGGCGCCTTCAAACGCCTGCGCTGGCATCCACCGTCGGAACGCGATCTGCTGTTCAAAGTTCTGAAATCGATGAATCGGACCGGCCATGAGCACCGGTAGGAAGAACTGGTATCTCAGGTAGCTGCCCAGGGAAGGTCTCGGCAGAACCCCCATCCACCAGTCCATGAGCACGTGAACATGACGCAACGTGAAATAGGACAAGCCAATCCATACCGCGATCGGGAGATCGCGCAGGACGAGAAGCAGGATCACGAGCGATGCGGAACTCGCGGCGGTGAACATGCCACGGCGACCCGAGGCATCGCCCGCAACCATAAGTGCGGGAACCGCCACGGAGGTGACTGCAAGCCAGACCAGACTTGGCCAGGACACAGCAGCAATGAACGCGGCGGTGAGCAGGCAGAGCAGAAACTCCGAGACGCGCGGCGGCAGGCTCCAGGCCACTGGGAGAAAGAGCGCAAAGATGCCGAGTTGCGTCACGATGAGGGCTGTCAACGATCAACTTCCGCAAGTTTCTGGAGTTCGCTTAGAAAACGCTGCCTTCCTTCAAGGCCGAGGTGGCTCGCGTCCCGGAACAGGGCGTCCGGCCAATCTGGGCCGATAAGCCAGAGAGAGCGTTCCAGAAGTTGAGCCTCCTTGGTAAGGTGACGGACAAATTCCGACTTTCCACCCGGTACATGGCGCATGCCGGAGACAGGCCGGGGCGGCTCGATCAGGATCACCTCCGTTCCCAGCGACGCCGCCTTCCTGAGCAGGCTGCCGAGGCGATCCGAGGGCTCGGTGAACCTCAGTGCGTAGGTCTTTTCGAGACCGGCACGTTCAGGGCGCCAGTTTTGGGCCGGTGCGGCATTGTCATGATAGGCCGAGGCGAACAGGTCACGGCCTCTCAACGTGTCATAGCCGCCCTGCAGCCGAGCCGTGAAAGAGGACAGGGCTCTTTCGACGGCGGGAACGAGCCCATGGCCGTCTTCTACCGGCTGACTGAGCCTTCGGGTCGTGAATGTGCTGAACTCGAGAAGCACCGTTTCGGCACCCTGGTCGATCGCGCTTTCCAAAAGATCAAGGCTCACGCTCTCGCCGATGGCGCCTAGCAGCCACCGGACGTGGTTACGGCCATCTTTCAGAATGCCTTCCTCAGGTGATCGCGCAGGAATGGCCGCGCCGAGAAGCGAAGAGCCTATCACGACGATGCTGGCGTCGTCCGAAAGTTGCGGCAGTTCGAACGTCTCAGGTGTGGAGAGCAGCAGAGCTATCAAACCTGACGTTCCTGCGAGCGCCACGACCCAGGCCGTGAGGATCACCCGCATCCGCGCACCGAGCGCACCGCGTCGCCGGCAGCGGCGAGGCTGTTCATGGAGGCGACGCTGGCGGCTGGAAGTCTCACGTCGTATTCACGCTCCAGGGCAAGGACAAGGTTGAGATGCGTGAAACTGTCCCAATTCGCGACATCGTCAGGGGTGCTGTCGAGCCGCAAGTCCGCACGCGCGGTGCGGAACACTTTGGCGGCGACTTCCAGGACGATATCGTCAAGATCCGCTACCTTCTCGGTCATCCCCTCCGACGCATCCTTTTCTGTTGCGAACATTTCGCGTAATTGTGCCAGCCTCGGTTTGCCGGAATCTCCGCGGGGAATGCTCTCAACGATCTGGATGCGCTTCGGCACCTTCAGCGCCTCGAGGTTCTGCCTGCAGTGCGCAATAAGAGCCCCCACGTCCACCGGGCTGGACACCACAACAGCCGACGCCGGCACCTCCTCGAAAACTGGATCAGGCAAGGCGACGGTCACCGCTTCGATAACGGCCGGATGCTCAAGCAGGCAGGCGTCAATCTCTTCTCCGCGGACCAGTGTTCCACCCGTGTTGATTGCAGCCTTGAGACGCCCGAGATAATTGTATGAGCCGTCTGGACGCAACTGGGCCAAGTCCCCGGTCCTCATCCAGCCGCCTTCGACGAAGGTGCGGGCGTTTCGCTCGCGATCTCTCCAGTATCCCCTGAAGATATGCGCGCCCCTAAGCTGCAACTCACCTTCGACACCCGGTACCTGTTCCAGAGGCTCGGACTCCAATCCTTGTATCCGCGCGTCGCAGTCAATCGGAACCCCGATGCTTCCGACCGCTCCCATTTCCGGATGGCGACCGGCATAGAGAGCCGTCGTAACTGTCTCCGTCAACCCGTAGAGGTTCCAGATCTCGACACCGAACCTGCTTTCAAGACGCGCCCAGAGTTCGGGCCTCAGAATGGACGCCGAACATAGAATTCCTCGAAAGGTCCCGGAGCGGAAGTAGTCATCGTAAGAGGCATATCGCTCGATCAGAGCAAGCACCGTCGGATTGGTGATCATGTGCGTCGCTTGCTGCTGATGCAAAACCGACAACCAGCTTTCGATGCCCGCGATCACGAAGGAGCCGGGCCGCAGGACAGCGCCGCCCGTCCAGAGTGCCAGCAGCGGACCGAGGACCAGTCCGTCGGTGTGTGCGATCGGCGTTGCATTGAAAACCCGGCTTTTCCCGTCGAAGCAGAAGAGCCGCTCCAGTGTGGAAAGGTGCGATGTGAGATTCGTCCAGGTGATTTCCACGCCGCTCGGCTCCGAGGTCGTGCCTGACGTGAACAGGATATAGGCCAGATCGCCGCCGGACCCACGCTCGACTTGAATGGCTTCGATCTCCTCGGCCCCTGGTCGGCGCTGCCCGGAACCGCCGGACAGCAGCGCCCTGACGAATCCAGACTTCTCCGCGCGACGACTGCGCCGCCCGACATCCACGATAGGTGCGGGCGCGCCTGCTTCCCAGACTGCCGAATCCGTGGCAAGGCAGCGTGCTTCGAGCGTTTCACAAATGTGGCGCACCCGCGCCGCGCTCGAGTCGGGCGCTACGAGCGAGGGAACCGCGCCACAGAGCATCGCGGCAAGGAATGCCGCAACCGCATGATACTCCTCGGGGTGATAGACAACCACCCTCTCCCCCCTGGAAACACCCTCGGACCGAAACACGTCGGAAAGGACAGCGGCCATCCCTCCGATTTCGCCGAAACTGTAGGTCTTCTGACGCGTGACCATGAAGGGCTGATCGACGTTGGTGCGTACAGTATTCCAGAACCTGTCAATCATCGCCTACTCATCCCTGTTGACTGAAGACCTTCCAGCCCGGACTGGCAATGCCGGATTGCCAATGACGGTGGCGCCCTCGGAAACGGACGACCGCACAACGGCACCGGCAGCGATCTTCGCGCCTTTCCCGATGGTCAGGTTGGGACAAATCACGGCACCGGCACCGATCAGCACGTCGGAGCCGATCCGAAGGTTCCCGGTGAGCACTGCCCCAGGTCCGATGCTGACGAAATCGTCAATCATCGTGTGATGTCCTATGGAAGCATTGCGGTTCACCAGGACCCCCGTGCCGAGAAAACAAAGCCCTGCAAGGACGGCGCCGGCATTCACGTAGCTGCAGGCGCCGACGCGCGCGGAGAGCGCGATCACCGCATTCACGTCCAAAAGGGCTTCGGCGGGTGAGAGTCCCCGGCTTGTGGCCAGTTGATAGAGCTCCCGACGACGTTCCGGGCCGAAAGCGCAGGGGACGAACGTATCGGTCTCCGACACCGTCAGATCGTCAAGGCTCTGTATGGCAAGTGTGTGAAACGTGCGCACCGGCCCACCGAGCGCAATTCCTCGGCTCACATTGATGCCGGACCTGATGCAGGTTTCTTCATAGTCGACCACGAGCGGCGACCGGACTCCAAAAAGCACAAGCCCCACAAACACCATCCCCGGTGAAATATCTTCACTCTCCGCGAAGTAATCTTGAACCGGTCGATATGTAAAGCTCCTGCGCCGACACTTCCCAGGCTACCTGTGACCTGAGGGAAGGATCGCCGGGTCTTGTCGGCCAATCAGGAGGTGCGCCGGGCCCCGATTTCATTGCGGCCATCGCAGCAACCAATGGCACGTCCTCCACGCTCATCGATTGGCGGCAAAGACGCCTGATCCTGCTTCCCTCACTCAGCCGATGCCCGACGTGATTGGTGCGGCCAGGGCGAAGATCAAGTCAGAATATGCTCGACACCTGTTCAGGCAATCTGAAGCACCTCTCACAATCACCTGAGTGCGCCCGCAGCCACCAGCGCGTCGTACTTGTCCTGCTCCCACCACCAGTAATCGATACCCCTGTCATAGGGCGGCTTCGTCTCGGGGCGGCCGAAGACATCCCAATAGGCGATCCAGTGGCTGCCCTTGGACCAGTTGGGCACCCAGATGATCTTGTCGCGCAGCA
>CAZRNL010000047.1:0-610 GCA_964601395.1 uncultured Silicimonas sp.
TGTAGGGCAGGTTCGCCACGATCCTGACCGGTGGCGTCAGAAGCGAGGCGGCGTCGATCTCGAGCGCGTCGGCATTGATCACGTCAAGCCGGCCGGGATAGGCGGCGGCTATTTCGGCCAGCGCGGGAAGGCAGCGCGCATCCTTCTCGACGGCCAGAACCCGGCGCGCGCCCTCGGCCAGAAGACCGCGTGTCAGGCCGCCTGGGCCTGGACCGACCTCGAGTACGTCAGCGCCTGCGAGATCCCCGGCGGACCGTGCGATCTTGGCCGTCAGGTTCAGATCCAGAATGAAGTTCTGCCCGAGAGATTTACGCGCCGAGAGCCCGTGCGCCGCAATCACTGCGCGCAGGGGGGGCAGCGTGTCTATGGCGCTCACGTCCCGTATCCGTCGGCTGTCGGTCCGTGACGCTTCATACACCGGTCCGTCCGGCACGGGCTCTCGCCATCCGGTCCGCCAGCCCGAGCGCTTCGATCAGAGAGGTCGCATCGGCTTTGTCCTGTCCCGCTATCGCGAACGCCGTCCCGTGGTCGGGCGAAGTTCTGACGAATGGCAGGCCCAGCGTTGCGTTGACTCCCCGGTCGAAGGCCAGGGTCTTGATCGGAATGAGCG
>CAZRNL010000047.1:620-13797 GCA_964601395.1 uncultured Silicimonas sp.
CAACCGCCGCGTCGTAAGTGGCGCGCGCGGCGGAGTGAAACATGGTATCCGCGGGCAGAGGCCCAATGATCGCCAGACCCTCCGCACGTAGACGGTCGCATAGAGGTGCGATCCAGTCCTTTTCCTCGCGTCCCAGCATACCTCCCTCGCCAGCGTGCGGATTCAGTCCTGCAACGGCGATACGCGGCGCGGCAATAGCGAAATCGTCGATCAGCGCACGGTGCAGGATGCGGATCGTGGTCTCGAGCACACGGGGCGTCAGTCGCCGCGGGACATCTGCCAGAGGAATATGGATCGTCGCCGGGGCGACCTTCAATTCGGCAGCGGCAAGCAGCATCACCACATCGTCGACGCCCGCCAGATGCGCCAGGTACTCGGTGTGACCTGGAAACGTGAAGCCCGCATTGTCCGCCAGCTCTTTCTTCGAGATCGGAGCCGTGCAGAGCGCCGAGGCTTTCCCCATTCGGACAAGTTCCACGGCTCTGGCGATCACTTCGACCACACCGGGCGCATTGGCGGCTACGGGATGCCCGGATACGTTTGCTGCGGCAAAAGTGTGCCGCAGAACGGGAAGACCCCTTCGCGAGGCGTCCGAAGCCTCTTCCGGACCCTCGATCAGGCAGACTGATGCGCCAGCAGGCAGATGGGCCGGATCGCCGATCCAGAAGAAAGGCAGCGCGTCGCCCAGGGCCCGCCATGCCTTCACGGCAATCTCCGGACCGATACCCGACGGATCGCCGCAGGTCAGCACAATCGGGGGAAAGGCGGAGTTTGCCATTAGGTCAGCGAGCGAGATCGACCACGGTGGTATTGGCGCGCAGATCGGCCAAATGGTCCGCCGCCATCGTTCCGAGGCGAGTATTGAGCAGCCGGTTGCCGATGATTTCGAAATCAACGCTGGATTTCAGCGCCGCTTCGCGGCTGCAAAGCATCAGAACCGCGCTGCGTCCGCTGCGGGTCAGCGCTGTCGATACCTCGTTCTCGTCCAGCCCCGAAATCTCGGCCCGGACATCGGCGGGCAGGCTGCCGACCGGCTGCGTTTCACGGATCAGGCGATCCTCTGGCAACGCTTTGGCAACGGCATAAAGGTCATCGCAGGCATCAAGCCTTTTGGCGACGGCCTCGGCCACGCTTCTATCCCCGTCGGTGATAAACAGGGCATAGTCGACCGACAGCGTCTCGGGCGTTCCTGCGGCCACCTGCTCGACATCACGCAGAAGGTAGACGCCGATTGCACCGTCCAGTTCAACGGGACGGCTGATCTGGCCAGGGGTCAGCGCGCTGATCGTCGCCTGTATTTCGGGCGGCAGTCCCTCGACCGCGACCCAGTTCAACTCGCCGCCGCGGGCCGAAGACGCGGCGATGGACAACTCCCGCGCGGCGGTGGCGAAAGCCTGCGGCGAGTCAAGAGCCGAGATCCTTTCGGCGCGCGCCATAGAGGCAGCGGCACTTTCGGGTGTGCTGGCCGGCAGAAGGATCTCGGAGACCAGGAGCCGAAGCCCGCCTTCGGTTCCGGTCTGTGCCAGTGTTCGACGGATCAGCGAGTCGGGCACGTTCTCTCTCGCGGAATCGCCAAAGCGGGTGCGGACGTAATTTCTCCAGGCCACTCCCGCACCGACGAAATCCCGGAACGTCTCGGCCCCGACGCTGTTCTGGCCCAGAGCAGCAACGAATTCTTCGCCCGTCAGGTTGGCGCGGGACGCAAACTCTTCCAGTCCGCTCTGGACCTCTTCGGCCGACGGGGTGACGTCCGCGGATCTGGCGGCGGCTACCTGCACGGCCTCGTTGATCAGTTGTTCACGAGCCAGATCCCTCGGGTCTCCGGGCGCACCCAGCAGCGAAAGGAAACGTGTGCGCTGTTCCAGTTGATAGCGCGTGATCACCGTGTCACCGACCTCGATGATAGGGGAAAACCGGCTTTGAGCCGATGCCGTGTGACCGAATGCCATGACGGCGCATGCCATCAGAAGGGCAAGCAAGCGAAGCGGGGTCTGAGCCTGTTTCAACGGGTCCTATCCTCTGCAAGTCCGACGGCGCGGTGCGTCCGGCTCGCGCCCGCCGACACCAACCAGCGAGACACGGAAACCGAAGTCGGTCGTCGGATCGACACTGGTGGACGACGCATACCTTCTGGAGAGGGAAACAGCGACGTCAATGCATTCACTCCGATAGCCAAGTCCGATCCCGGTGCGCGCCGCGCGGCCCGTCGTGAAGTCATAACGCCAATCCGCACTGGCAGTCCACCGGTCGTTCAGTTCGTACTCTCCATCGAACGACCATTCGGACAATCTGTCGTCACGGCCTTCGGCGGGTTCGGGGGCTGCAAAAAGAAAGCTTGAACCCACCCGGAAATCGTCAGTGCGCCAGTCGAGACGTGTCTCGGAAAGTGTGAACGCGATGTTCTCGTCAAAAAGCGACCTGTTCATCAGCCAGAACCTTTCGCCGATCCCGGCACGCGCCGCCAGCAGCCATTCGGACTTGTCTCCCTCAAGCCCGGTCCCTTCGGCGAAACCAAGCGCTCCGTCGAGGTTCGCGATGCGACCCATCGCGAAATCGAGCGACCAGCCATCGGGATCTTCGTGTCGCCAGGCAAGCCCCGCAGCGATCCGGACGCCGTTCTCGACACCGTCCCCGCCCGGATAGCGGGACGCCGAGAACAGGTTTGCCTCGTCGAACTCGACGATGATGCTGTCTTCGAGAGGAACCCGGGCACTGTTATTGCGGGCAAAGTCCAATCGGATCACCGGCTCGAGAATCTCGCGCGCGCCAGTCGCCGTTGTCCGCGCAAGAGGCCAGCGCAGTTCAAGCGCGCCCCGCGGCACGGTTCGGGTCACGTTGGATGAAAAGGTACTGTCCTGCCCGATGTTGTAGGCGTCGACCCGAATACCGAGTTCGGCTGCACCGACAAGACCCGGTCCGAAGATCCGGTCTGCCCGCCAGTTCATCGACGCCCCGATGCGGCTGACATCTCGTCCGACGATATCGTCCGACGACGGGCGGCTCAGGGTGGCGGCTTCGACACTGAGACTGGTGCGGCCACCAAAAGAAAGGCGCGGCAAGGTGCGTTCGTAGACAATATCCAGAAACTGCTCGGGAAGCGTGCTCCGGATCGGAATTTCGCTGGCGCGCAATGTCTGGAACTCGGTGACGGCGAATCGGAAGCGATCCTTCTCACGCACTCGCGTGACCGCGATCTCGTTCGACAGGCGATCCTTCTCGGAATAATCGTAGGTGAAGAGATACCCTGGGTCTGATACGAATTCGAGTTGTCCCGACAAGAGATAGTCACGCGGCAGTTGATACCGCGCCTCTGCGAAAAGATAAGCGCGTCTGCCTTCGGCATCGTCATGAGAGACAGCACCGACCGCCGTGATCTCGCCGTTGCGGACGAACTGCCGGAATGCCAACTCGACCGTCCGCGTACTGCTGGAGATGTAGGGCGTGATCCGCACGTCCGCATGATCGCCCACCGGAATGAAGTAGGGCAGCTTCAGGCCAGTCCCAAGATCCGAAGAGGTGCGGAACTGTGGGATCAAGAAGCCCCGCGCGCGCTTGAGTGTGGGATCAGGAAGCCTGAGGCGCGGCAGGTAGAAAACCGGAACCCCGGCGACACGTATCTGGGCATTCTCGAAGAAAAGCTGCTGCGCGGTCTGGTCATGGATGACGCTCGCGGCCCGGATCTCCCAGAGCGGTGTCGGATCGGACGCGCAGACCTGACAGGACGAGGCGACGACCCTTTGCAACCGAGTGTACCGCGCGCCAACGCGCGCGATCTCGTTGGCGGCAATCTGCATCTGCTGGTCGAGCACCAGCCGTGCGGAAATCAGAACGCCGTTCCGCAGATCGCGGTCCAGTTGCGCCTCGTCCGCCATGAGAACCGTGCCACTCGGTTCGGTGACCCTGATTGGGCCCTCGATGGTCAGCCTGTCACCGTCGCGGGTATAGCTGACCGATTGCGCCGTCAGACGGGTCCCGTCGAAGAACACTTCGACATTCCCTGTCGCAGTCACGCGGCCCGCAGGATCGACGCTGATCTGGTCGGCGACCAGTGATGCCAGGCTCTGAGCCGACGCAGGTATCGCCGCAACGGACACGGCAAATATAAGGAGTATGGACCGGATCATCCGTCTTCCAGATGCAAAAGCAGCCCGAGCGGCAGAAGAACCGCCGCCACGGGTGGACCCCAGGCCGCGAGCAGGATCGGTATCTGTCCGTTCTCGCCAAGAATGGCAGCGAAATTCCGAATGAAATACAGCGAGAATCCAAGCGCAAGCGCCATCAGAACCATGGATCCTGTCCGTCCGAAACGGGTATGCCGCATGGTGAATCCCGCACCCACCAGAACCATAGCGACGAGCAGGACAGGAAGCGACAGCTCCATCTGGAGAAACGTCCGGTGGATCCGGGCGGAGAATCCGGCGGCCTCGAGACGACGAATGAAGCCCGGAAGCTCCCAGATGGGAATAGCCGAGGGCGTGCCGAAACTGTCGAGTATCTGGTTGCGCGTCAGGTTCGAGGCAAGGCTGAGCTTCTCGCTTTCGAAGGCATCGACTTCGGGAATGGCGGCATCGGTGTCGAAGCGCCATTCCTTGGCGTCGGTGATCGACCATGCACCGGGCACCAGTTCGGCAGTGCGTGCCTCGATGCGGAACGTAGGCTGTCCCTCGCTGTCATAGCCAAGGAACGTGACGCCGAAGAGCACGGTACCGTCCAGGTTCGAGCGATCCGCGCGAATGACGGTCTGGCCCTGGCGCGATCCTTGCCGCAACCAAAGGCCCTCGGCGCTGACCGACAATGTCGACGCCTCTCCCGAGATCCGTGCGACCTCGGTCTCGTACTGCTTCTGGGTGGCCGCCACGATCGGATTGAACGCGGCCACCGCAATCACTCCGATCAGCACCGCAAGGGCAACGGGCGCGACCAGGCTCATCAGCGCCGACCGACCGGAAGCGCGCGTGACGACCAGTTCTGACGACCGTGCGAGACCCAGAAACAGCGCAAGCGTGGCGAGGATCATGATCAGCGGCAAGATGCGATAAAGGCTTTCGGGCACGTTGAGAAACGCCAGGATGACAAGTTTTCCGAAGCTGGCGTCGGTAGATCCGAAGCGCCGGATCTGTTCGACAAGGTCGATCAGGCTCAGGATCAGGAAGAACACCATGAGGATCGACAGGAAACTCTTGAAGAAGCGACGGGCAAAATAAAGGTGAAGCGTCATGGCCCGGCCCTCTGTCTGCGCCGGAACGCGCCGGGGTTTGCAGCGAGCGCCAGTAGCCCCAGCGCCAGCATGAGACCGAACAGCGGACCGGCGTACGCGGCCGGCCAAGCGTTGGGATTGCTTTGCACCATGTCCTGGCCAACGCGCGTGAGGAATTCCGTGGCGATCAGCGCCAGGATGGCCGCCAGGATCTGACGCCAGATTCCAAAACGCGAGAACCCTCCGGTCAGCAACATCGCGAAGGCGATCAGCGGTGCAACAAGGCCGTTGAAGGTACTGCCGATCCGCTCGTGCGCCTCGGCGATGAGATTTTGCCGCGACAGTCGGGTCAGCGCCTGTGTCTCCGCAGAGGCTTCCAGTAGGTCCAGAGTGGAGATCTCCTGCGGCCGTCGTCGGCCAGATGCGACTCCTTCGACCAAGCCTTCGAGGTTGAAGGCGAAATCGTCGAAACGTGTGACCGACAGAGTCCTGTCAGCCTCTTTGTAGCGCTGTGCCATCCCGTCGACCATCACAAGTGTCGGCGCGGTGTCGCCCCTGATCAGCAGCGCCTCGCGGGCAGTGTACGTCACGGTGACACCTTCATTCCGCGCGTCGGAGAGAAAGATGTTCTTCAACTCTCCCAGGGCAGAGATCTCGCGGATGTAGAATGTCACTCCGCCTGCCGGATGCAGGAATCGTCCCTCGCTGAGAAGGCGTGCCGTCATGTTCTCGGAGATTTCGGTGGTTCTTTCCGCCAGACGGCTTGTGCTGATCGGGACAAGGACATGAGAGAGGATCGAGCCGAGCAGGAACACAATGACACCAAAGACCAGAACCGGCCGCATCAGCCGCCAAGGCGAGAAGCCTGTAGCCTGCACGACAACCAGTTCGCTTTCCGAGGTCAGCCGGTTGACCACGTAGATCGTGCCGGCGAAAGCCGCAATTGGCATTACGGTTCGGATGACGTTCGGCAGGGACAGCGCTGAAAATTCGAGGAAAACCGCCGCAGACTGGCCGTTGGCGATCAACTGGTCAAACAGGATAACGGCTCGGTTGACCCAGTACACAAGCACCAGGACCAAGGCAAAGAAGCCGAACAGCATCAGAAGCTGTGACAGGAGGTAGCGGTCGAATCGTCCGGTCATGGGGAGCACTTGGATAGGTTTCGGGAAGACTAGACCATAGGGCTGGCGGGTAAAACCGAATAGGCCGCCGATCGGCGCTGGTCAGCCTGAAGCGCGGGCGATATGCAGTGTTTGTCCTTGAGGAGCAGTTTCAGATGTCCGACTTGCCGACGATTTCATTCATGAAGCCCGACCTCGACACGATCGGCGAGGCCGGAGGCCGGATCGTCGTGATCCTGCCCGAAAGCGGCAAGCTGGATCAGTTGGCCAGACGAGTCAGCAAGCAGATGCGGGGAGCGCTCGAGCGGTTCGCCGAAAGCAAGGACTTCGCGGGCATGAAGGATGGCGATGCCCGGCTGCTGTCCTTCCCGACCGGTCTTTCCGCCGAAGCGGTTCAGGTCGTCAGGCTGGACCAGCGAATCCGCGGCGATGCGGCGCGCCGGGCAGGAGCCTCGATCGGCAAGGACGCGCGCGGCAAGGACATTCTGATCCTCGCCGGAACGCTGCGCGGGTTGCCCGATATCCTGATGGGCGCGCTTTTGAAACTCTATGCCTTCGATGTCCACCGCACCGAACATGACGGCGCGGAAAAGGGGTCGGGGAGCATTACCGTGATGACGACCGATCCAGAGGAAGCCGAGGCTGAAGCTGCGGATGTACGAGCGTTGATCGAAGGTGTCTGGTTTACCAGGGATCTGGTCAATGAGCCTTCCAATGTCCTGAATACAATAGAATTCGCTGACCGGCTTCTTGCGCTGAAAGACCTCGGCCTAAAGGTTCAGGTTCTGGACGAGCCCGAGCTGGAGACACTCGGGATGCGGACTCTTCTGGCGGTGGGCCAGGGCAGCGAATGCCCCTCGAAGGTCGTGGTGATGGAGTGGAATGGCGGCGGCAAGGAAGCGCCTCTGGCCTTGGTCGGCAAGGGCGTCACCTTTGACACCGGCGGCATTTCGATGAAGCCAGCCGCCGGCATGGAAGACATGACAATGGACATGGGCGGCGCGGGTACCGTTGCGGGCGTGATGCGCGCCCTCGCGCTTCGCAACGCCAGAGCCAACGTGGTCGGGTTGGTCGGCTTGGTCGAGAACATGCCCGATGGTCGCGCGCAGCGCCCCGGAGATGTGGTTCGCACGATGAAAGGTGATACCGTCGAGGTCATCAACACCGATGCCGAAGGGCGTCTCGTCCTCTGCGACGTCATGTGGTACGCGCAAGAGCGCTTCGAACCCGCGGCGATGATCGACCTCGCTACTTTGACCGGCGCGATGGTGATGGCACTCGGGCACGAGAACGCAGGCATCTTTTCCAACGACGACGCCCTCGCGAAGGCCTTCCTCGACGCGGCTGGAGCCGAGAGTGAGGGGGCGTGGCGCATGCCGCTTGGCGCGGGTTACGCACGGCAACTGAAAAGCCGGGTGGCGGATGTGAAGAACGTGGGTGGCAGACCGGCGGGCGCGATCACGGCCGCCGAGTTCCTTCACCGCTTCGTTAAGAAGGAAACACCCTGGATCCACATAGATATCGCCGGGGTGGCCAGCCAGAGCACGGAGACAACCTTTGCACCGAAGGGTGCTTCGGGCTGGGGGGTGCTTTCGCTCAATCGGCTGATCGCGGAACGCTACGAGAGCCAGTGATATGGGGGCTGCGTATTTCTATCAACTGACCGAAAGGCCGCTCGAGGCGACGCTTCCCGTCCTGCTGGGCAAGGCGCTGGAAGCCGGGTGGCGTGTGTCTGTCAGGGGGCGCGAGATCGGGATGCTCGAGCGGCTGGACAGACAGCTTTGGGTGGGCGAAGTTTTCCTTCCGCACGGACTGGCGGGTGGTGAACATGACACGCTTCAGCCTGTGCTGCTGACGACCGAGGCCGAAGCGCCGAACCGCCCGGCCTGCGTGATGAGTGTCGGCGGCGCCGAGGTCGAGCCTGCGGAAGTTGCTGCGCTTGAGCGGGTCTGTATCCTCTTCGATGGTGCCGATGAAGCATCGCTGAACACCGCCCGCGACCAATGGCGGCGAATGACCGCAGCGGGAGTTGCGGCGCAGTACTGGGCCGAAGACGGCGGGCGATGGGTCAAGAAGGCCGAGAGCATGGCGGCAGAGGGCTAGGGCGACGTGGCGTGGCGGGCCGATGCCCGCAAGGCTACGTTGCTCGAACCATTGTTCAAGGCTCGAGCACCAGCCGGTTGTCCGCGATCTCGATCCGCGAGAAGCGGTTGAGAAAGGACATGCCCAGAAGTGATCCGTTCATCTCCCCGCCGTTGACGGCGACGCCGACACGGTCGAAACGGATTGGCCCGAGGCTGATGGTGTCGACTGTGGCAAAGGCCGTTTCAACCACGCCGTTGGCTGTGTTCGCACGTCCGAGGAAAGCCAAGCGATCCGGATCGAGTCCCGCTTTCCTTGCGTCCTCGAGGCTAAGAACTATGTCGGTGGCACCCGTGTCGACCAGGAATTCCACCGGCACGCCGTTGACCTCGAGATTCAGGTGGAAATGACCATCCTCGGCGCGGGGCACGCTGACGCCCGCACCATTCTCGAGAACGGTCTGGCGCGGCATGATGTCGTTGCGGATATCGCCCCAAAGCCCGTAACCCGCCATCAGACCGACTATGATCAAACCCCAGACGATCAGCCCGCGAAATGTCTTGCCTAGCGAATTGCGGTTCTCTGCGACAAGCCAGCCGATCACGACTGCTCCGAGGATCACCAGGTAGACGAGGCGGGGAAAATCTGCGCTATCCATGGGGTAGAGATAGGGTTGGTCTACGGGTTTCGGAAGTGTTAACCGCCCGCAAAACCGAAATCTGCAAGCCCGTCGAGGATGAACTGCACCGAGAGCGCCGCCAGAAGCATCCCCAGAAGCCTCGTGACGACATTGATCCCCACCGGACCCAGTATCCGTTCGAGCGCGCCGGCGGTCAGGAACATCAGGAAGGTGATTAGAACCACAACCCCCATGACGCCGTGCACGGCCAGCATCCAGGTCCAGTCAGTGCCGGGCTTGCCGACGAGCAGGATCATTGTGGCAATTGCGCCCGGTCCGGCGATCAGCGGAATGGCGAGAGGAAAGACCGAAGGATCGTCTTCGTGGGACTGGGTCTGACCTTCGCGCCGCTTGGTGCGCCGTTCGAACAGCATGTCGAGTGCCGTCAGGAACAGCAGGACTCCACCCGCGATGCGGAAAGCGGGCATCGAGATGCCTACAAACCCCAGCACAGCGTCGCCGAACAGTCCGAATACTGTCAGGACCCCGATCGCGGTCAGGCAAGCCCGCAACGCAATACGGCGACGCCGGCCAGCGCTCTGCCCCTGGGTCAGCGCCGCGAAAAGCGGCACAAGGCCGACGGGATCCACGATCACGAGCAGCGTGACGAACGCGGTGACATAAAGTGCAAGATCAGGCGACATTGTCCGGGTTGAGCATCAATTCCGGATCGGCGCAAGGGTATCGGCTGCAGATCAGCGGGTGACGCACTTCATCGAGTTCGCCAGAGCGGCGTGCTTGATCATCGAACTTGCGGTTAGGACGCCGCGGGTGACAGTCGCGTCGTAGATCACTCCGAGCTTGCCCCGGTAGACAATCTTTTTTTGCGCAGCGCGCGCTTTCTCTGATTGCCGACGGCGCGATACCCGGCTGCCGCAAAAAGAAGGGCGACCGAAAGGCCGAGGAGTGCAGTCATCGTGAACATGGGGTTACTCGCTACAATACAAACTACGTTCTAAGGTCTACTTCTCAATAACGATTAAAGTTTGACTCTCCGCTGACTTTTCGACGGCGTCAGTTGTCGCCCGGTATCAGGCCCAACCCGCGCAGATAGATACCTATTCCGCTTTCCAGCAGGTCCTCGGGCGGGAAGGGGGACTTGGTTCCGGGCGAGCCGCGGGCGAACAGCTCGACCACGCCATGCGACAGCGCCCAGATATGAGCCGAGAACATCTGCGGTGGCGGTCGTTTCTCGGGCGGTATGTGTTCGGAGAGTTGAGCAGCGGCCCGTTCAAGAACGTCAAAGGCACGTTTGGCGACGGCTGCCAGTTCCGGTGTCCGGTTGATTGAAATGCCGGATTCGAACATTGCCATGTAGTGCCCCGGATGACGGCGGGCAAAGGCGAGATATGCCCGTCCCGTCGCCTCGAAAGATGCAAGCGCGGATGGCTGTCCGGTCTTGAAGGCATAATCCATCAGGTCAGCGAAGATCTCGTAGCCCTGTCGGGCCGCTTCGGCGATCAGATCGTCGCGGCCCTCGAAATGGCGATAGACGGCGGCAGGTGTGACGCCGGCCTGCTTCGCGGCCTCCGACAGCGTGAATCCGGTCGGACCCTTTTCCTCGATCAGCTCGAGAGCGGCGTCGACGAGGGCCTGCTTGAGGTTCCCGTGGTGATAGCCTCGTTTAGGCATCCCAAACGTCCGGTCCGCCGCAGATTTTGGCGTCCGGCTCCGCGACCTTGCCCTTGCCTTGGTAGTCGATCCCGTGCAGCACAGCGCGGATGGCGGCCAGACGGGCCCTGTTCTTGTCGTCCGAGCGGATGATCGTCCATGGCGCTTGATCGGTGTGCGTGCGCTCGAAGGTCTCGCGGATGGCGTCGGTGTAGGCATCCCACTTCTTCAGACCCTCGACATCTATCCAGCTTAGTTTCCACTGTTTCAGAGGGTCCTTCTCGCGGTCGAGAAAGCGGCGGAGCTGTTCCGCGCGCCCGACGTTCAGCCAGAGCTTTTTCAGGACAATGCCCTCATCAACGAGCATGCGCTCGAAATCCGGGACCTGGCAGAAGAAGTGCTCGCGTTGTCCGGGAGTGCAGAACCCGAAGACATGCTCGACGACGCCCCGGTTGTACCATGACCGGTCGAAGAGAACCATTTCACCCGTCGTGGGAAGCTCTTCGATGTAGCGCTGGAAATACCATTCGCCGGCTTCGCGGTCGGACGGCTTCGACAAGGCCACGACACGGGCAACGCGCGGATTGAGGTTTTGGCGGAACCGGCTGATCGTGCCGCCTTTGCCGGCGGCGTCGCGTCCCTCGAACACGACGACCACGCGCTTGCCGTTGTCCTGCACATCGCGCTGGAAACGGGCCAGTTCCAGTTGCAGCGCATCCATCTGGTCTTCGTAGTCGCTCTTCTTCATCTCCTCATCGTAAGGATAGCTGGCCGACAGGATGTCGTTCTTGTCCGCGGCCTCGATCGCGGTGCGCAGATCGGACTGAGGTTCGCCCCGATAGAAGTCCGAGATAGCGCCGTCGAAGGGAAGGGTCATGTGATGCGCCTTTACTTTTGGGAAATCTAGGCGCTGTCGCCGCTTAGCGCAATCCGGCGCGGGCAGCGACGCGGTCGATTGCGTCGATCACGGCATCCGGAGTTGCGTGATGCGGCATGTGGCCTATGCCGTCGAGGATGGTCAGTGCCGCGTTGGGTAGAAGCGCCGCCAGCGGCTCGGCGTGAATCTCTTTGTAGACCGTTTTGTCCTCGGTGCCGTGCAGGATCTCGACAGGCAGTTCGATCTCGCCATAGCGGGCCGACATTTCGACAACCTGAGGTCGCAAGGCCCAAACTTGCCGCGCATTGGCACGAAGTGTGCCGATGCGTGTTGCCATCATCACACCCGCCTGTGCGAGGTATCCCTCAGGAATCCGCTGCGGTGCGAATACGCTTGCCAGGGTGCTCTCGACATAGGACCGGGACACGAACGCCGAGACGACAGGCGGAAGAGCGGCCCCCCCGGGCAATGAGCCAAGCACCCGGTAGCTCCAGTCGATCCCGCCAGGCCATGGCATCGTCGCTCCCGATACGATAACGATCCCCGCCGCAGGCTCTTCGAGGGCCCACGCCATCGCGACGGCTCCGCCGTACGAATGTCCAAGGACAAGCGGGCGATCCGCCCCGGCCTGACGGACAGCGGCAGCCATTGTACTTGCCTGCTCGATGGGACTTTCGGAGGCGGTCGTGAAAGCTCCCGAAAGGTCGTCGCTCAACCGCTCAGACCAACCGAACCCCGGCCGATCCACCGCGAAGACCCGGTAGCGCGCCGCCAGCCTGTCCGCGATGCCGAAATCGAAGTCACGGCTCGACCCTCCGGCTCCGTGGATCAGCACAAGGTCCGGGCCAGCACCCCGGACAGTCATGTGAACCTCCCGCCCGTTCACTGTCACGATCCGACCGGCAACTGGATTGCGCGCCTCGATCGACGCTTCGCGCAGGTCCGCACGGCGATCCGCCAAGACCCCAAAGGCAGTGGCTCCCGCCGCAAGAAGGAGCGTCGTCGTCAGCACGGATCGAATGGACATGAGCACCGGAGGCAAGCAACAGATACCGGCAAGGTAGCCCTGTGCCTGTCCCGTGCCAGTGCCGTCACTTCCGCAAATCCGTGCTGGACTGGCCGATCAGCGACTGATCGAACGGCGTGGTCAGGTAGATCTCGCTGATCCAGTTGCCATAGAGCAGATGCGCGTGGCTACGCCATCTGTTCTGGGGCGGTTGGGACGGATCGTCGCCGGGGTAATAGTTGCGTGGAACGTTGATCGGCGTACCTGCAGCCACGTCGCGATCATATTCCTGCTTCAGAGTGCCGCTGTCGTATTCGAAATGATTCATGATGTAGAGCGCGCGCCGGTCGGCGTCTTCGATCAGGCACGGTCCCACCTCTTCCGAACCGAGAAGCGTAGAAAGTCCGGCAGCCTCGATCTCGGACTGGCGCAGTTCGGTCCAGCGGCTGACCGGGATGACGCAGTCGTCCGAGAACCCCCGCAGGAACGGCGAGGACGGTGCGAGGTTCTTCTGGCGGAAGCAGCCGAACGCCTTGGCGTCGAGGATGTGCTTGGGAATCCCGTGGAAATGATAGGCCATCGCCATTCCGCCCCAGCAGAT
>CAZRNL010000048.1:0-4008 GCA_964601395.1 uncultured Silicimonas sp.
CTCGTCGCGCAAGGCTGACGTTGTCGGCGGGCTCGACATCATGATCATCCGCGAGCTGACGAGCGGTGTCTATTTCGGAGAGCCGCGCGGCATCTTCAGGGAAGGCAACGAGCGTGTCGGCATCAATACCCAGCGCTATACGGAGAGCGAGATCGCGCGGGTTGCGCGCTCGGCCTTCGAGCTGGCACGCAAGCGGGGCAACAAGGTCTGCTCGATGGAGAAGGCCAACGTGATGGAATCGGGCGTTCTGTGGCGCGATGTCGTTACCGAAGTCCACGCGGCGGAATACCCGGATGTCGAGCTTTCGCACATGTATGCCGATGCTGGCGCGATGCAGCTGACCCGGTGGCCCAAGCAGTTCGACGTGATCGTGACCGACAACCTTTTCGGCGACCTTCTGTCTGACCTCGCGGCCATGCTGACCGGTTCTCTCGGGATGCTGCCGTCTGCCAGTCTCGGCGCGCCGATGGCGAACGGGCGTCCGAAGGCGCTGTACGAGCCGGTGCACGGCTCGGCCCCCGACATCGCGGGCCAGGGCAAGGCGAACCCGATTGCGTGCATCCTGTCCTTCGCGATGGCGCTTCGCTATTCCTTCGACAAGGGTGACGAGGCGACCCGGCTCGAGCAGGCCGTCGAGGCTGTTCTGGCCGATGGTCTTCGGACAGCCGACCTGATGGGACCGGACGGCGGAACACCGGTTTCCACCGCTGCGATGGGCGATGCGATCGTCGCGAAGCTCGGCGCCAGTCTCTGAGGCTCATGTTGGGTTGACATGGGATAAAGTGCGGCGTCTTGTGACGCCGCATACCCTGCAGTCCGAACATGCACGCACAAAAATCAAATCTGAGCGGTATTCTTTTTGCATTGGCGAGTTTCGCGGTCTACGCGAGCCATGACGCTGTCATCAAGCATCTGGGCAGCACCTATATGCCGTTCCAGATCCTGTTCTTCAGCGTGCTTCTGAACTTCCCTCTGGTCACGTTGATGCTGATGCACGACCGCGAGGCCAGCACGCTGCGACCGTTGCATCCCTGGTGGATGGCCGCCCGGACGATTTCGGGCACGATCACCGGGGCGGCCGCGTTCTATGCCTTCACGGTTCTGCCTCTGGCCCAGGTCTATGCCCTGGTTTTCGCCGCCCCCTTGCTGATCACGATTCTGTCGATCCCGATGCTTGGCGAGCGCGTCGGTATCCACCGCTGGAGCGCCGTCGTGCTGGGCCTGGCGGGTGTGCTGATCGTTCTGAGGCCCGGCGCAACGGAGATTTCGCTTGGTCATATCGCGGCGATGGTGGCGGCGACGGGGAGCGCCGTGGTGTCGGTCATCACGCGGAAGATCGGAAACGAGGAGCGGACGGCGGTACTGATGCTGTATCCGATGATGGCCAACTTCGTGCTGATGGGGGCGACGCTGCCTTTCGTCTATGTGCCGATGCCTGTAGGTGACCTCGGGCTTCTGGCAGTGATGGCGTCGCTGGGTTTCCTGGGCGGTATCTTCGTGATTGCGGCTTATCGGCGTGCCGATGCCGCGATCGTGGCGCCGATGCAGTATTCGCAGATCATCTGGGCGGCCTTGTTCGGGTACTTTCTGTTCGACGAGATTCCGGACCTTTTCACCTGGATCGGAGCCTCGGTCATCATCGGCTCCGGTCTTTACGTCGTCCTGCGCGAAAGCCTTGCGGGCCAGTCGATGAACATGCCGGTGATCAAGGCGCGGTCGCGGTCCGAGACGCCGACTACGCCCAGCATCGCTGCGATGCTGCGGGCCAGATCCGACCGGGTGCTTGCCGGGCATGAGGCCCTTGCAAAAGACCGCGAACCCAAGTAATCCGCCCGGCACGGTCGGGCAGTGGCGCAGCCTGGTAGCGCACCTGCTTCGGGAGCAGGGGGTCGGAGGTTCGAATCCTCTCTGCCCGACCAATTCGGCAAAAGCACCGACCGCACCGTCTGTTCCGGTTGTCGTTGCGCGGCCCCACGCTGTCGGGCGATGACAAGCAGGATAGGCGCATGCCAGACGCAACATCCGATAACGACATCAAACGGATCCTCGATGCGGCCAGCACCATCCTGATCGTCGGCGCCTCGAACGATCCGGTGAAACCCTCGCTATTCGTGGCGACGTATTTCGCCAGTCGCGGCAAACGGATCATCCCGGTCAATCCCATGCGGGCCGGTCAACTGCTTCTGGGCGAAACGATCCTTGCGGACATGGCCGAAGTTCCGCGCGGAACACAGGTCGATATGGTCGACATCTTCCGCAGGTCTGAAGCTGTCCCGGACATCGTCGCGCAGGCGATCGAGTTGTTCGTGCCGGGTCTCAAGTCCATCTGGATGCAGTATGGTGTGCGCCACGCCGAGGCGGCGGCACTTGCGCGGGCGGCAGGGCTCGACGTTGTCGAGGATCGCTGCCCGAAGGTCGAGCATATGCGGCTGTCCGGCGCCTCGAACCCCTTCGGAATGCGAAGCGGTGTTTCGTCAAAGCTTCGCGGCCCGCTTTGACCGGCCTCAGGCGATCCACTCGCTGACCGGCGCGTTCGCCTCGTTCAGCGGCTGGCTTATGACATCGACCAGCGATGGTCCGGGATGGTCCACCGCCGCTTTCAGAGCCGCCTCCAGGTTGTCGGGATTCTCGACCTTCCAGGCCTTCACGCCGAAAGCCTCGGCGACGGCCGCGTGGTCGGTCCGGTCGAAATCGACTGAAAAGTATCGCTCTCCGAATGCGGTTTTCTGGCCTGCCTTGATCCAGCCGTAGACCGAGTTCGAAAAGACGATGAAGGTGATGGGCAGCCTCAGGCGGACGACGGTTTCCAGTTCGCCGCAGGTGAAACCGAAACTGCCGTCGCCCATCAAACTCACGACCTTGCGGCCGGGAGCGCCGACCGCTGCCCCCACCGAGGCCGAAAGCGCGTAGCCGAGTGCGCCGTGTGCGCGGTTCGACCAGAGGCTGCGGCCCGAGGTGCGCACCTCGTAGAATGCCGAAATATAGGGGCAGGGGGTGCCCGGATCGCCGACGACGATGGCGTCGTCGTCAAGCACACGCCGCAGCGTCGCAATGGTGCGTTCGGGCAGGATCGGGCTGTCGGGGCTGTTCGAGAGTTGGTCGAAAGCCGCCCACTTGCGATCCTTCGGTCCGGCGACCGCGGCGGCCCCGCCGAAGGACTTGCGGTCGGCGCGGCCCGCGAGTTCGGTGTTGAGTGCCTGAAGCGCGAGGCGCGCGTCCGAGACGACGCCCACTTCGGTCCTATAGGACGCGCCGATCACCTCGGGGTCGCTGTCGATATGGACAATGCGGGTTCGCTTGGCCGGATAGCGCCAGAGCTCGGTCGTGACCGAACCGGCGCGACACCCGATAAAGACGACGAGGTCGGCAGCCTGCACCAGTTCGCGCGTCTGAGGGACACCACCGTTGGAGCCGACGACACCGACGCAATTGCGGTGGGTTTCGGGAATCGTGCCCTGACCCGAGATCGTTGTGGCGACCGCGATGTCGAGCGTCTCGACGAAGGTCAGGAAATCGGCCTCACCGCGTGACAGCACCACGCCGCCGCCGACGATGACCACGGGGAATGTCGCGGAATGGATCGCATCCACCGCCGCCGCGATCGCGTCCGGATCGGGGCCGGAGGGATACGCCGGGAAGGTTTGGTGCTTCGGATCGGCCCAGATCGTGTCGGGGTCCGCGTGGCCGCGCTGCACGTCGATGGGCAGGCCCAGATGCGCGGTGCCGGGCCGGCCCGTGGTCATCTTGCGAAACGCGGTGCGTACCGTATCGGGGATGGTGTCGGCATGCTGGATGACGGCGCTGAACTTGGTCAGCGGGCGCATCAGCCCTTCCTGGTCGAGCTCGGTCAGGGGATAGTGACCCTTGGACCGCGTGCCGACATCCGAGGTGATGGCGAGTATCGGAATCGAGCTTTCATTGGCCTCGACCAGACCGGGCAGGATGTAGGTGGCCCCGCCCCCCGAAGGGCCTTCGCAGATGCCGGGCTTGCCGGTGACGCGGGCATAG
>CAZRNL010000048.1:4018-13665 GCA_964601395.1 uncultured Silicimonas sp.
CATGTAGGCCGCCGAACGCTCATCGCGGGTAAGGATGTGGTCGATGCCGTGGTCGAGACTGTGGAGGGCGTCGTAGAAGGGCAAGGAGGTGTCGCCGCAAAGTCCGAAGATGTGACGGACGCCGTGGGCTTCCAGCATTCGCACCATCGCCTCCGCGCCCGAAAGCGTATTTCTCGAGTCCTGAGCCGGCATGTCGTCCCCTTTCAATGTCTTCGGGACATTAAGCCTCCTCCTTGGGAACCGGCAAGCGACGGACGGCTTGCAGGATCGCATTTTCTGACATTCCCCGACAGGATCCATGCTTCGGTCCTGTTGCCGGGACCGGCGTGCAGACGGCACGGGCAACAATGACCGCTTCACGTTTCATTCTGCGTGATTCATGTCCGCGCGCCGCATTGCTCCGGATGGCGTGACCCTGCCAATGGGCAGCAAGTCATGCTGCCGCCGGAGACGTTGCGCCAGGTCCGTTCAGGGATCATGTGCCGCTCGGCTTTTGCGGAAGCCACTTCTTCGCGACGCTGCAAACCATCGTGTACGCGGGATTGAAGACATTCCCCACTTCGTAGCGGACGGTCTGACCGAGCAGATGCGCTGCATCGGACTCCGACAGACCATAGTCGGACTTCAGCCAGACCACCATTTCGGTCGTCGCGTGCTGAAGCGCCTGATCGAGGGGACGTGCGTTGCCCACGGTGAAGATACGGTCGTCCGACTCTCCGCGTGGCCACCCGATCGAGCGACGCTTTTCGACGGTCAGTCGAACTTCCACGTCGCAGCAGGTTTCCACGCCGGTGCCGGCTATCTCGCCGTCGCCCTGCGCGGCATGGCAGTCCCCGACGAAGAAAAGCGCCCCGGAAACGGACACGGGGAAACTCACACTGCAACCCACGGTGAAGCCGCGGTAATCCATGTTGCCCCCGTTTCGCCCGCTGGTTGCGGTCGAAATGGCCTCGCCCCCCGCGGGAGCAACGCCAAAGCACCCGATCATCGGCGCATATGGCAGGACCAGATGCTTCAGTGCGGCACTCGGTGTCTCGAGCCGGACAGTCGAACTCTCCCGATCGATGATCCATTCCGCCCGATCTCTGGGTGGAAGATTGCGGGCGTATTCCGGGTCCAGAACATTCGCCGAGAGGGCGGCACGGGTCCAGCCCGTGGCACGCACCGGGTCGATTTTCAGGATTTCGACCCGAAGCGCGTCACCCGGCTCGGCACCCTCCACGTGGATCGGCCCGTTCATCGGGTTTGGCCGCTCTGCCTTCTGCTCGCCACGCGCATTCGTGCCCGCCGCATCCAGGGTCTCGGTGATGACGACATCGCCACTCGCAATGCGCATGGCGGGCGCCATGTCCGCCAGAACATTCGACCATGTCGACGGCTTGAAACGCTGTGATCCGGTCAAGATTGTATCTCCTTCGGCGGGGCATGGCAGCCCGTGATCTGTCCGCAATTCTCTAGAGGCTGCACCCCGACGCTTCCAGTGGCAATACGAACCTGACCTCCAGCGATCAAATCTGCCGGACGAGGCGGTCCGGTTGCGATCGGTGCCTCGAAATAATCGACGAACCACTCTTCGAAGATATCAGAACCGAAACGGTAAACGCCTGCGTTGTTCTGCCAAGTGCGGTTGAAACGCTGCATCGCTTCAGCACCGCAAACTGTCCGCGAACGGCACATGACATGGCCACGTTACAATTCACTCATATGAGAAACAAAAAAATACAGGCATGGATTGGACTGGCATTGGCGAGCAACATATCATTTGCACAGCCTGATGGGCGGCTTCAAACGACTTCGGATATAATTCCTCCCTCTGATCAATCCGGCATTCGGCGTATCCTTATTGTAAGCGATGCATGGTTGCCGCAGGTGAACGGAGTGGTCCGAACTTATCAGAACATTTCGCGTCAATTGGCCGAGGACGGGTGCAAGATCAGTTTTATCGGGCCGGCGGATTTCCCGAACACAGCGATGCCTTCATATCCGGAGATCCGCCTTGCGCTTCCCTTGTTCGGCCGGTTGGCGAAATTGATCGAAGCCGCCGATCCGCAAGCCATACATATTCCCGTGGAGGGCCCTCTTGGGTGGATGGCGCGCCGGTGGTGTCTCAAGAATTCCCGCGCTTTTTCGACGGCGTTTCATACCAATTTTCCCGCCTACGTCGCGGTGCGAACGCCGCAATTGCTGCGCAAGCGAGCTGAATCCATGTCTGTTTCCACTTTGAAGTGGTTTCACGCACCATCGAGTTTCATCTATGTGGCAACGCCCGCATTGGAAACTCTTCTTACAAACTGGGGACTTGGCAATCGGTTCGAGCGCTTGTCGCGTGGCGTCGACGCGGAATTGTTCAATCCCGACCTCGGACGGGAGATGTCGGTTTCAGAACCGGTTCTGCTTTATGTGGGTCGGGTCGCGCCGGAAAAGAACATCGAGGCGTTCCTGTCGTTGAAGGTTCCGGGCAAGAAGGTCGTTGTCGGAGACGGGCCGCACTTGCCGTCCTTGCGCAAACGTTTCCCCGATGTCTCATTTCGCGGGATGCTGGTCGGTGAGGAATTGGCAGATGCCTATCGCCAGGCGGACGTTTTCGTCTTTCCCTCGAAAACGGATACTTTCGGAAACGTTCTGATTGAAGCGATGGCATCAGGTCTGCCTTGCGCGACATATGATGTCATAGGGCCACGCAACATAATAGCCGCCAATCCGATGCTTGGGTGCGCGGACAACAATCTTGCAACCGCGGTTTCACGCGCGGTTGAAGCTCCGGGGTCAAGAGAAGACCGGCACAAGTTCGCTGTCAGCAATTACAGCTGGAAAGCAGTCGCGGAGGTTTTCCGAAGCAGATCGGCGGAGCTTTCGCCGTGAGCATGCCTGCCTTTCGCAGTGTGTTTATATCCGATCTCCATCTCGGGTACAAAGGCGCCGACATTCGATCCGTCAATGCGTTCCTTCGATCGCATGATTTCGAATACCTTTTCCTGGTCGGCGATATTCTGGACGGATGGAAACTGGAGCAGCGCTGGTACTGGTCGCAGGAATATAGCGACTTTCTGGATCTTCTGATGGATTTGCGGAAGAAACAGGTCCAGACGACCCTGCTTACCGGAAATCACGACGAGAAATTGCGCTCCCGCGTCGCCCGCTATTACCGTCCGTTCCTATCAAGACGATTTGGAATAAAGCTTGCCGAGCATGTGGTCCACCGTACGCAGGACGGTAGACGCCTGATGGTGATTCACGGAGACCAGTTCGACAGTCGCATGTTGCGCGGCGTCTCAAAACATGCCGACAGCCTGTGGTCTCAGTTGGGTGAAATGTCCTGGAAACGACCCGCGATCTGGGCGGAAGGCAGCAACCGGCAAAATCGCTGGTCGCTGGGCAAGGCCATCGCGACCAATGCCAAATCCCTGATCTGGAGCTTTGGTGAGTGTGCCTTGCGCCGCGCGGAACGTGAGGGCATGGACGGTATCGTCTGCGGCCACAGTCACGTACCCGTCTTGATGCAACGCGGCCGTCATATCCTGGCGAATTGCGGCTCGTGGACCGGAGCGCGTCACGCAGGGGAACATCACACGGCGATTGTCGAACACCTCGACGGCAGCCTCGGAATGGTGAAATGGCCGGCGATGCGGTACTCCGAGGCGGATCCGGAAAACCAGTCGCTGGACCCCAGCCAGCCCAACACCCGGAGTGTCGAAGCCGCACGACTGGCGCGGCTTGCGTACAGGCTCTGGGCCCCGGAAAGGGTCGACGGGCAGGCGGGCCACCCGGATTCGCGTGCGCCTGGACTGCGCGTGGCAGGGGTCCGGCAATGACGGAACAAGAATCGATACACGTCGAAAAGACGCCGTTGAGAGGCCTGCCACGCCTCAAGGCCGCCTGGTTCAACTCTCTCAACGGATTGCGGGACGTCTGGGTGAGCGAGGAAGCCTTTCGGCTCGAGACCGTTCTCTTGATCGTCAGCATCCCCCTGGCCATCTATCTGGGCGAAACGGCTTTCCAGTCGAGCATTCTCTGCGCCACCATCTTGCTGATCCTGATCGTCGAAGTCCTGAATACCGCGGTTGAAGTGGTTGTAGACCGGATCGGTCCGGAGCATCACGAACTGTCCCGCATCGCAAAGGACCTGGGGTCGCTGGCCGTGCTTCTTGCCTCCTTGCCCGCCGCGCTTGTCTGGGGTGCTGTCATTTACGAACGGATTGCCGGCTGAAGGGTGCGAACGCCCGACATCTTCGATGTGCTATCGGATCGGTTCATCCTGCTTGGCGCCCCGGACCACATCAGTTCCGGCAATGGCCCGGAGTTCGTGGCGAAGGCTGAACGGTGGGCGGATCGGGCAGTCCCAAACCCCGCTCGCCATCCCGGTTACAGGGCATCGTTGCATCGGCATGCCGCCAGCGTTGCCGCACGCATGCCGTTTCAGGCAATCCGGTTGCCGACCGTCGCTTACGGCGGTGGCCTGGTTTGCGTCTGAAGCCCCCACATCTTTGCGAGGCTGGCGGTCAGGCTGATAATCATCGGAGCTGCAGGCAGGATGATGAATATCCTTACGAGGTGAAACGCGGTCACCACTGCGATTCCCTCTTGAAGGATTTTCGCGGTCAACGCCATTTCGGTCACGCTTCCTGGTGCCGTCGAAAGTACCATCACGGGCCATGGCTGTCCTGTAATCCATGCCAGGCCAAGCCCCATCCCGACGCAGATTGCGACCATCAACAGAGAAGACACCACTGCACCGGGAATGAAACCGGCTGCGCTGCGCAGCAGCTTGCGGTCGAATACGGCACCCAGCCAGACGCCGAGAAAGATCTGGGCGATGACCAAGACCGGATATGGATAGGCAGACACGGGAAAGCTCAGGGCAGCGGCCAGAGCGGCACCTCCGATGGACCCCACGAAGAAGGGGTTGCCGAGACGTACAAACCGTGCGGCGAGCGCCCCCAGCACGCCAAATCCACCCAGCAGGACCGCCCCGGTGAAGGTCCAGGGAATGGCCCGGAGCAACTCGACGGGGTTTTCGACGACATCGGAAAGCGCGACCAGTGCGGGAGGAATGAATACCACCAGCATGACGATGCGCAGTGTCTGGGCAAAGATGATCGGACCAGGTGAGACGCCGTGCCGGTTGGCGAGGTTCGCGCTTTCGACGGGACCCATCGGAATGGAGGAGAGCGTGGCGGTGATCACGTCTACCCGCGCCATGCGCATCAGAAGCGCAGCAACGACGAAGCCGGCGACGATGGTCAGGATCGCCACACTGATCATCGGAACGAACAAGGCAGCCACTGCCGAAACCGCTGCCGGCGTGAACGACAGGCCCACAGAGGTCGCAACGATCATCTGACCTATCGGACGTGTAACAGCCGGCACCTCGACCGGCAGGTTCGCAAGGCGCATTGACGTCGCGAACACCATTGCGCCGATCATCCAGGGCAAAGGCAGATTGACCCAGTTCCCGACTGCGCCGCAGGCGAGTGCACCAGTGTAGATCAGGAAAATGTGCCCCAGCCGCAGGGAGCCGAGCCGATCAAGACGCATCGTAATTCCTCTCGGAACCGGAATAGCGGCTCAGCAGGACGAGGACCAGAATCAAGTCCGTTCTGTCAAATGGTCGGGACTGGATGACGGTCGGCAGCAAAGACGCGGGTACCTCAACCTGCTTCGGCGCAAACGCGATCGGTGCCTTCGTGAACTTCGATCTCTTCACGGAATCCTCCTCGTCCCGCGCATGGGATCACAAGTGGAAGATTCCGGCTCGGATCGGTCCAGTTCTCCGGCGGCAGGTCAGCGCCATCTCGAGCGGCTTGATCTCATCCCTCGGGTCCGGCGTTTTCGGATGTCGCGACGCGCGCGGAGAGCAGTTGTCATTGGGTCATGGTCCTTGGCCCCCTTCGAAGGAGATATCGACCGGCAAGCCGGTCTCCATGGATTTCTGCGCAGCTTCGGCGATGCTCTCGGCGAGCAGACCGTCCTGCACAGAGGGAAACGTGCTGCTATGATCCTCCATCGCGTCGATGAAGGCGGAAAGCTGTGCCGAATAAGTGGGCGCGATCCGGTCGAACCAATTCTGGTGGAGGCCCTCGCGGATGACGGCGGTGCCGCTATAGCGCGAGACTTCCAGGGGATGCGGCGCGCCCGAGTCGATACGACCCCGGGAGCCGAAGACTTCGATACGTTCGTCATACCCGTAGGAGGTTCGACGGCTGAAGTTCAGGTGGCAAAGCGCACCAAGCGACATCTCCAACACGATCATCGCCGTGTCCACATCGCCGAACTCGGCGAGACGCGGCTCGAAGAGGCACGCCCCCTGTGCATAGACCTTTACCGGTCGATCCTGTGCGATCCAGCAGCAAAGGTCGAAGAAATGCGCGCCCTTGTCGCGCAACATCCCACCCGAGTGCCGCGCGTAGTCCATGTCGGGCGGGGACTGGCTGCGCGAGGTCAGATGCATCATCTCGATGTCCCCGACCTCTCCCTCGGCGACCGCGCGGCGCAACAGCGCGTGCTGGGCGTCGAAGCGACGGTTGAATGCCATTGCCGCGAGGACGCCTGACGCCTGCGCCAGACGCACGGTTTCGACTGCGGAGGCGAGCGTGCGATCAAGCGGCTTTTCGCAAAGAAACGGCTTGCCTTGCGCGATGGCCTTGCGTGCAAGCTCGCCATGAGTATCGGTCGATGAGGCGATGATGACGGCGTCAATGCCCGGATCGGCGATCAGTTCGTCGGCCGTCTCGGCAACACTGCATCCATTCATTGCGACGGCCTCGGCCGAGGCGCGGTTCACGTCGAAGACGCCAACAAGCCTGGCGCGGGCCTCCTGTGCTATGCAGCGGGCGTGCACCTTGCCGATGAAGCCAGCGCCGATGAGGCCCAGGCGCAACGGAGTTGCCTGGCCACGGCCCGGGTCACCGTCCAAGGATTTGCCCCAGGAATGTCTGCGTGCGCGCATGGCGCGGAGCGTCGAAGAACTCCGCTGGCGGAGATTCTTCGACGATTGCGCCGTCGGACATGAAGACGACCCGGTCGGCGACCTCGCGGGCAAAACCCATTTCGTGGGTCACACAGATCATCGTCATGCCGTCGCGCGCCAGGCCGATCATGGTATCCAGCACTTCCTTGACCATTTCCGGATCAAGGGAGCTGGTTGGTTCGTCGAACAACATGACCTTCGGCTGCATGCAAAGCGCTCGCGCGATGGCCACACGCTGCTGCTGCCCTCCCGACAGCTGGGCGGGATACTTGTCGGCCTGATCGAGGACACGCACCCGGTCGAGATACTGGCGGGCAAGGTCTTCGGCCTTGCGGGGATCCATGTTCTGTACCCGGATCGGGGCAAGCGCGCAGTTTCGCAGGACCGTCATGTGGGGGAACAGGTTGAAGCTTTGGAACACCATGCCGACTTCGCGGCGGATAGTGGCCACCGCTTGGCCAAGGTCCCGCAACCGGATGCCGTCCACGAAGATTTCTCCCTTCTGAAACTGTTCCAGATGGTTGATGCAGCGGATCAGCGTCGACTTGCCCGACCCCGAGGGGCCGCAAACCACGATCCTCTCGCCCCGATTCACCTCAAGATCTATGTCGTCAAGCGCCTGGAAGGCTCCGAACCACTTCGACACGCCCTCGATGCGGATGAGCGGGTCGGTTCCCGGACTATCCTCGTTACTGCTGGCCATGCTTTTTCCTACCCGTCACCCCTTCGGAGACGCCCGCCCCGCAGAAGCTGCCGGGGCGGGCACCGTTGTTCATTCAACCATGAAGGGGATGCCTTCGAGGCTTGCCGGCCACTCCGGCGGATCGAGTTGCATCCATTTCTGGTAGAGCTCGGCGAGCTGGCCGTTTTCCTTGATCTGATCGAGGAACGCGTTGACGGTCTCGTTCCATTCCTTGTCTCCCAGAATCGTACCAGCGCCATTGTAGTTGGTCTTGATCGGGAACTTGTCCTCATAGACGCCCGGGCTGAGTTCTTCGAGGCGGGAAATGTAGAACTGACTGCCGCCGGCAGCATCGACCTGGCCCGAAAGCAGTGCCTGAATTGTGGAACTGTCGTCATCGAACCGAAGAAAATTGGCGTTTGGTGCGATCTCGGACAGCACGATATCCTGCGTGCTTGCCTTTGGTGTGCCAAGTCTCACGCCGGTCAGGTCGTCGGGACCGGTAACTTCCATCGTTTTCTTGGCAACGACCTGCATGACATTGGCAGCATAAGGCTGCGAGTATTGCAGCGACTGTGCGCGTTCCGGGCTCATGCCAAGGGTGGCGAACAGCACATCGACCTTGCCGGTCTGCAGACCCGCGATCCGGTTCTGGTTGGTCACCACCTGAAACTCCACAGGGATGCCGAGGAATTCCCCGAACAACGCGGCGACATCGACGTCGAAGCCATCATTCTTGCCGGTCGCGTCGAGGAAGCCGAAGGGCGGATTGTCGCCCTGCACGCCGATGATCACCTTGCCGCGTGCCTTGACCGCGTCATAGGTTTGCGCAGCGACATCGCCGGCAGCCAGTACCATGCCGGCCAGCGCCGCAATCGACAGAAGGACGGTTCGCCGCCCTGTTTCGTGTAGTCTTTTCATTTCAATCTCCTCCCGTTGGGTTGATTTATCTGCACCAGGCCGCAATAGGCCGTGTGCCTGGAATGGATTATGTTCGGCGATCCTCCTTTCCCGTTGGCGAAACCGTTCATCGCGACCCGGCCGCAAGCGAGCGTTCGAAGCGGTCTCCCAAAAGCGACAGTGGCCAGCAGACAGCGAAATAGATCAGCCCCACGATCCCGAAGACGAGAAGCGGCTGAAAGATCATGTTCGAAATGATCTGGCCGGCCCGCGCCAGTTCCACAAAACCGACAATTGCCGCCAGGGATGTTCCCTTGACCAACTGAACGAGGAACCCGATCGTGGCCGGCAGGGAGATCTTCAATGCCTGCGGAAGCACGATGTCGCGCATCCGTGCAACGTACCCGAAGCCCAGCGCGCGCGCGGCCTCGGTCTGTCCGCGCGGAACCGCCTGTATGGCACCGCGCCAGATGTCACCCAGAAACGCACTGGCATGCGCGGTATAGGCCAACGCCACGGCCATCCAGGGATCGGTCGCAACATTGAGAAGTGCGACGCCATAGTAGATGACGAAGAGCTGCATGAGCAAAGGTGTGCCTTGAAACACGCCGATGTAGCCACGGGTGATCCACTGCAGCACCCCTATCCCCGAGGTGCGCGCCACAGCCACCAGAAGTCCAATGATGCCACCTCCGACAAAGCTGATTGCCGACAGCAGGATGGTCCATTTCAGACCTTGCAGAAGGAACATGAGTTGGTCGGGACCGAACGTCAGCATTCGCCCCCCTATGCGGTCGGATACGCGAAGGCACGCCTGCCGATGATGCCGAACAGCGTCATCAGCATCCAGGACAGTGCCAGGTACATCGCGGTGATGGTGAAATAGACCTCGAAGCTGCGGAAAGTGTCCGCTTCGACTTTCTGCGCGACCGAGGTCAGTTCGTATGCCGCTATCGAAGCGCAGACGCTGGAAGTGAGCGTCAGAAGAATGAACTGGCTCGTCAGGGCGGGATATATGGCCCGAAGCGCAGGGCGCAGCACAATGAAGCGAAAGACGTCGATCCTGCTGAGGCCAAGCGCGAGTCCCGCCTCGGTCTG
>CAZRNL010000049.1:0-7718 GCA_964601395.1 uncultured Silicimonas sp.
TAGTGATGCCCCTTGCCGGCAAGCATCTGACCCGGAACGGCCACGGTATGACTGACCTCGCTGATCGCCTCGATCGGCACGCCGGCCGCGATGCGTCCCATCACCGGAAGTTCCATTGCGCCGGCTGCAACGGGAAGGGCGCGATTGGGCGGCCTGATGTCGGGACGGTCGCCCTCGATCACGGTGGGCACGAAGGACCGCGACCGGTCCATCGAGTCCGGCAGCCTGACAATTTCGATCGCGCGCGCCCGATGTGCAAGGCGTCGGATGAAGCCGCGTTCCTCGAGTGCCGTTATCAATCTGTGGATGCCTGACTTGGATCTGAGATCGAGCGCTTCCTTCATTTCATCGAACGAAGGCGGAACGCCGTCACGCTGAACGCGCTTGTGGATGAATTCCAGTAAATCCAGCTGCTTGCGGGTCAACATTTATGTAAACCTCCTCTGCTCGGCTCTGCGCTTCTGCACATGTGTTCAACCGATGTTCTAGTCTCGTTCCTGTTTTGTGTCAAGATTGGTTAAAAATTGATGTACTGGATGTGATCGCCGATATTTCGGGCTGGATCGTTGGGGGCGCGGATGGCCAGCGCATTGGCACCCACCAGAACCGACAGCAGCGCACTGTCCTGTCGATCTGCCACGGTCACCTGTCCGTTCGCGATCGTGGCGCGCATATAGTGCTGGCGAGGTCCATTCGCGGCGATGGGGTGTGCCAGCGTCGCTGTGGTTGACACAATCGGCTCCGGGCGCAGACCTTGCATCGCGCGTATCATGGGGCGCAAGAAAATGTGAGCGCAAACCATTGAGGACACGGGATTTCCCGGAAGACCGACCATCGGTATGCCGCCAATCCTGCCGGCCATCAGGGGTTTGCCGGGACGCATGGCGATCTTGTAGAAGGCGCGCTCCATCCCGAGATCCGCCGCAACCTGACCCACGAGGTCATGATCGCCTACCGAAGCGCCGCCGATGGTGACGACCAGGTCGGCGCCGCTGGCCAGTGCGAAACAGGTCTCCAGCGAGGCCCGGTTGTCCCGCGCGATCGGCAGCAGTCGGATCTCCGCGCCGTCCTGTTCCAACAGGGCCGCGATCCCGAATGTGTTCGAAGCGATGATCTGGTCGGTGTTCGGGGTCTCGCCCGGCATCACCAGTTCGTCCCCCGTTGCCATAAGCGCCACGACAGGTTGGCGGGCCACGGTGACGTGAGGCGCGTTCATCGACGCCATCAGTGCCACATGTGCGGCACTGAGGATCAAAGGCGGGTCGATCCGGTCGCCTGTCCTGAAATCCGCGCCAGCCTCGCGGATGTAGTGCTTGGGATCCGGATTGTCCTTCAGCGTGATGAAATCGCCTTCGCGGTTGCAGTCTTCCTGGATGACAACCCTTCGCGCACCTTCCGGAACGGGCGCACCGGTGAAAATGCGCAGCGCTTCCTGCCCGCCGATCCGCCCGGTGAAGCCGCGTCCGGCGGTTGCTTCTCCGACGACACGGTACTTGTCGCCGGATCTGGTCTCGACGTCGGGCAACGCATAGCCATCCATGACAGAGGTGGCGAAGGGTGGCTGGCTTCGCCCGGCGATGACGGGGGCGGCAAGAACGCGGCCCGCGGCGTGGCGGAGCGCGACCGTCTCGACACCCGTTGGGGTCACGAGATTGAAGACATGCGCAAGGGCCTCGTCGACCGAGATCACGGTACCGGAGCCTCGTAGCGCCCAGACTTGCCGCCGTCCTTCAGGACAAGACGAATATCCTCGATGACCATGCTCTTCTCGACCGCCTTGACCATGTCGTAGATCGTGAGGCAGGCGACGGAAACTGCGGTCAGCGCTTCCATTTCTACCCCGGTCTGACCCGAGGTCTTGACGGTGGCCTGCACTCTGACACCCGGCCGCGACGGGTCGGCGGACAGATCCAGTGCGACCCGGGTGATGGCAAGGGGGTGGCAAAGCGGAATCAGGTCCGAGGTCTTCTTTGCGCCCATGATCCCCGCGAGCCGTGCGACAGCCAGAACATCACCTTTTTCTGCGCGCCCTTCCGTAATCAGATCAAGAGTTTCCGGGCTCATCCTGATGTAACCCTCCGCCACGGCAACGCGGTCGGTATGGTCCTTGTCCGACACGTCGACCATATGCGCCTGCCCGGACGCATCGAAATGGGTGAAGCCGGGCATCAGGCCGCTCCCCTTGCTGGTACAGGGTTGGCCAGGATCGCCCGCGTGGCGGCGGTGACATCGGGCTGACGCATCAGGCTTTCACCGATCAGAAAGCTGCGCGCATCGCTGGCTGCAAGCCGGGCCAGATCGGCGGGTTTGAAGAGCCCGCTTTCCGCGACGAGGTGCTTGCCGTCGGGCACGCGCTTTGCCAGACGCTCGGTGGTTCCCAGATCGGTCTCGAAGGTCTTGAGGTTCCTGTTGTTGACCCCCAGAAGCGGTGAACGAAGCACAAGCGCCCTCTCCAACTCCTCTTCGTCGTGAACCTCAACGAGAACATCCATGTTCCAATCGTTTAGAGCGCTATCTTCAAGTTCTGACGCTTGCGTATCCGAGACACTGGCCATGATGATCAGGATGCAGTCGGCGCCCCAGGCGCGGGCCTCCGCCACCTGGTAGGGATCGTAGAGGAAATCCTTGCGAAGGCAGGGCAGCGATACGGCGTCGCGCGCGGCGGTCAGGTATTCCGGGGCACCCTGGAACGAAGGCGTGTCGGTCAGGACGCTGAGGCAGGTCGCGCCTCCGGCTTCGTAGGCACGTGCCAGCGCCGGTGGATCGAAATCGGCGCGGATCAGTCCTTTCGACGGACTGGCTTTCTTGATCTCCGCGATCAGTCCATAGCCCGTACGCGCGGCCCGGTCGAGCGCCGCCGCGAAACCGCGTGGCGCGCTGGCTGCGCGGGCCTCGGCCTCGACCTCGGCAAGCGGCTTCGACGCCTTGGCGGCGGCAATTTCGTCAAGCTTGTAGGCCTTGATGCGATCGAGAACGTTGGTCATGGCGTTTGGATACCGCGTTCGTCGCCCGGTGAAAAGCATCCTCGGTCGGCCTCGAATCGCACCGCGCAGTGACGATGAGATCCGCGCCCTTTCATCTTGCCGGAAATACGCAATCCTCCAACCGCGCGATCATGCCCAGCGGATCGGGGTCTCTCCCCGATCCTGCAGCCAGGTGTTGATCCGGCTGAAGGGGCGGGAGCCCAGAAAGCCCCGATAGGCCGACAACGGCGAAGGATGTGCTGTTTCGACGAAAAGATGACCCGTGCCCGAGATGTGCCTTCGATGGTTCTGCGCATGATTGCCCCACAGAACAAAGGCACGGGAGCGATCGGAAAGACGCGACAGGATCTGCGCGGTCAGGGTGCTCCAGCCCAGGCCTGCATGACCGCCCGCGTGTCCGGCCGGGACGGAAAGTGCGGTGTTGAGCAATAACACGCCCTGGTCGGCCCAGAGGGTCAGGTCTCCGTTCGCGGGGGATGCGCCGATGTCGTCCTCGAGTTCGCGGAAGATGTTCTTCAGCGACTTCGGCAAAGCGACTCCCGGGGCGACCGAAAAGGCGAGGCCGTTGGCGTGGCCGGGGGTCGGGTAGGGGTCCTGGCCCAGGATCACAACGCGGGTTGCCTCCGGCTGCGTGTGTCGGAGGGCGGCAAAGCGCATTGGTTCGGGCGGAAGGACCTCGCGCGACTCTGCGTTGAGCGCTGAACGCAGGCGGGGCCAGTCAGTCTGAAAAAAGGGCAGATCGGCCCAGTCCCCGATGTCGGGCGTCATGCGCCGGAGGTGACGCGAGCCAGCCCCTCTACCTTTTCACGCGCCTTGCCGCTGTCGATGCTTTCGGCGGCGATTGCGGCGCCTTCCTTCAGGTTAGTAGCCTTTTCGGCGATGACCAGCGCAGCGGCGCTGTTCAGAAGCACGGCGTCGCGATAGGCGCCCGGTGCGCCCTCGAGCAAGGCTCTGAAGGCTTGAGCGTTCTCCTCGGGCGTCCCGCCCAGGATGTCGCGGAAAGGATGCATTGGAAGGCCGGCATCTTCAGGGTGAATCTCACGGCTTCTGATCTTGCCGTCCTTTGACAGGACGGCGACGGAAGTGGGCCCCGAAATCGAGATTTCATCGGTGCCGTCAGCGCCGTGGACAAGCCAGGCAACCTCGGACCCGAGTTCTTTCAAGGTCTCGGCCATTGGAAAGATCAGGTCGATTGCGAAAGCGCCGGTCAGTTGCCGCTTGACGCCCGCGGGGTTGGTGAGCGGTCCGAGTATGTTGAAGATGGTCTTCGAGCCGAGTTCCTGCCGGACCGGCATGACGTGTTTCATCGCCGGGTGGTGCATCGGCGCCATCATGAAGCCGATGCCGACCTCGCGAAGAGCACGTTCCACGACGTCGGGTCCTACCATGACCTCGATCCCGAGCTGCGAATGCAGATCGGCCGCGCCGGATTTGGAGGACAAGTTGCGGTTGCCGTGCTTGGCCACAGGCACACCCGCGCCGGCCACAACAAAAGCGGAGGCGGTCGAGATGTTGAGCGTGCCCATCCCGTCGCCTCCGGTTCCGACGATGTCCATTGCCCCTTCGGGAGCGCGGACGGCGGCGCACTTGGCGCGCATGACGGCGGCGGCGGCGGAGTACTCGGCGACGGATTCACCCCGCGCACGCATCGCCATCAGGAAGCCACCAAGCTGGGCAGGCGTGGCAGCACCTTCGAAGATGATTTCGAAGGCTTCCTCGGCCTGCGCGTGGCTGAGCGGACCTTCGGAGGCTGCATAGATCAGCGGCTTCATGGCATTGCTCATGCGGGCACCGGCACGGTGTCGAGGAAGTTTTTCAGCATAGCGTGTCCGTGCTGCGAGCGGATGCTCTCGGGGTGGAACTGAACGCCGTGGATCGGCTTGGTCTTGTGTTGCAGGCCCATGATCGTCCCGTCCTCAAGCCATGCCGTGACCTCGAGACAATCCGGCAGCGTCTCGCGTTCCACGATCAGCGAGTGATAGCGCGTGGCCTCGAGAGGTGATGGCAGTCCCCTGAACAACGATTTTCCTTCGTGGTGCATTACACCCATTTTGCCGTGCACGATCTCGCCTGCACGGACAACGCGGCCTCCAAAGGCCTGGCCGATGGTCTGATGGCCCAGGCAGACGCCCAGAAGCGGCGTGTTCGTCTCGGCTGCGGCCTCGGTGAGGGCGAGGCAGATGCCGGCCTTGTCCGGATCGCAGGGGCCCGGCGACAGGATTATACCTGCTGGATTGAGCGCCATCGCCTCCTGCACGTTGAGCGCATCGTTGCGCCTGACCAGGCATTCAGCCCCCAATTCGCCCAGATAATGGACGAGATTGAAGGTGAAGCTGTCGTAATTGTCGATCAGAAGCAGCATTTTGGCGTCTCTCGCACACGGGCGTGAAGTTATGGGGTGTCAGAGCGCCGAAGCGCGCGTATACTTGTGCGAGAGGTGCCGGAGATCGTCAAGGCACCCGTAGGCATTTGAGCAGAGCGGAGGAGAGTACGTTGGCAAGCGGCTTTCTCGCAGGTGTTTTCTGGGGTGGTGTGGTTGGATCGGGCCTGCTTCTGGTCTCGAGCCAGACGCTTGACCGCCAGCAACTGAGTTTTCCGAGGCCCGAGGCCAGCGCTGTAGAAGTGCCCGGTGGCAGCGAGTTCGACCAGGCGCGGGAAGATACCGATCCGGTTCTGCCCGCCACAGAGGCCGCTCCCGGCGCTGAAGAGATCGTGGTCGGTGTGATCCCGCCCGAGGATGTCGTGGATACGCCGCCCGCCTTTGATACGTCGGCGCTGGACGTTCCGCAGCCATCGGTTGATGGACCGGCGGGACTTGGCGATGCGCCTGACGTGGCCGACGGGGTGACCATCCCTTCGGCTGCCGACAGCGCCCGTGTCAGCTCTGCCGGAACCGCGGGTGCTGCGCTGGAAGCACCCGTCGATCCGGCTGCCGCTCCGGCGACCGACACTTCCGCTCCTGCTTCAGCTCTGGTGCCCGAGGAGAGCGAAAGCGACGTTGCCGCGAGCGAGTCTGTCGAGACCGCGCCAGCGGGTGAAACAGAGATTGCGGCCCTTCCGGTAGACACTCCCAGCGAGACTGCGCCGGATATCGGGGCGAGCGTTCCCGACATGGTGGCTCCGGGAGACGCGCCTGCGGCCCCGGTCTCGCCCGAAATCAGCGAATCCCCCTCGATGCCGGGAGTCCGGACGCCGGGAGCCGACGAAGGGCGGATCGGCGCAGACGCTACTGCCCGTCTGGAAGAGGTCGCCCCCGAAACTCCCGCCGCAGCACCGGAGGCAGCGCCGGACCAGGTGGCCGTCGCAGAACCGGCTCCGCAACCGGCACCGGAGGAGACGCCAGCGCCCGAAGTGGTGCCAGAGACGGCGGAGGAGACGCCAGCGCCCGAAGTGGTGCCAGAGACGGCGGAGGCAGCGCCAGCGCCCGAAGTGGTGCCCGCTCCCGAAGTTACGCCCGCTCCCGGGACAACCGGAATCGTGACGGTCGATGGCGGTGACTCCCAGTTCTTCACGCCGGTTGAGACTTTCGAGAATCGCGCCGACAACGTCGAGACAGGCCGCCTGCCGACGATTGCGGCGGACGATGCGCAGACCGGCAGCCTGCCGGTTGTTAGGCGGCTTCCGGGGACGCCGCTGATCGAAGAAGACACGGCCCCGGGGGGCGACACTGCAGAGACCCCGGATGCCGGGGAAATGGGCGGGCCGGCTATCCGGCGTTTCGCCATGGAGTATGTCGCCCCCGCAGGTGCGTCGGCGATCTCGGTCGTGCTTCTACATGACGGTGACCAGCCGATGACCTCGACCGATATTGCCGCGCTCCCCGAAAGCGTTGCTTTCGCGGTCGATGCCGGTTCCCCCGCGGCGGTCGAGATTGCGGCTGCCTACCGTGCAGCCGGGCGCGAGGTCGTTCTGATCCCGTCATTGCCCCAGGGAGCCACTCCCCAAGATATCGAAGTGGCGCTCGGTACCAGTCTGAACCGTGTTCCCGAAGCGGTGGCGGTCATGGATGTCTCGGGATCCAGCTTCCAGTCGGACCGCGAAGCGGTGGCCCAGGTGGTTGCCGTCGTCAGCGATACCGGACATGGACTGATCACCTACCCGAGGGGCCTGAACACGGCGCATCAGCAAGCCGAGAGGGTTGGCGTGCCGACCGGGCTGATCTTCCGCATTCTGGATGAGGACGGAGAGACGACCGAGCAGATCCGCCGCACGATGGACCGCGCGGCGTTCCGGGCCCGTCAGAGCGATGCCGTGATCCTTGTTGGCCACACAGCCCGCGGCACGATCGCGGCGATCCAGGAATGGGCGCGCGACTCCGGGGCGGCGAACGTCACGCTTGCCCCGGTTTCGGTGGCTCTCGACGTTCAGCGATAGGGCTGGACGGCTTGGGGCTGGCGCGGTCCCGCTCGGTGGCGGGCGATTGTGCTTCACGGTTGATGGGATAGCGGCTGGCCGGTCCCACCAGGGGTTGCAACAGCATCCGGTCCAGCCAGAGGTCGCGGCGGGTGCGGAACTGCTCGATCCCGATCGTCATCGCCTCATGACCTTCCCGGGGCTGGGCGCGATAGGTTCCCATCAGACGGTCCCACCAAGGCAGGTTGAACCCGAAATTCGAGTTTGTTTCGGCCGGAATGATCGAATGATGCACCCGGTGCATGTCCGGGGTCACCACAAACCAACGCAGCCCCCTGTCCACTCCCAATGGAACAAAAAAATTCCCATGGTTGAACATCG
>CAZRNL010000049.1:7728-13530 GCA_964601395.1 uncultured Silicimonas sp.
CACCCGGTGCATGTCCGGGGTCACGATGATCAACCGCAGGACGCGGTCCACCCTGTCGGGAAGGCGGATGTTGGCGTGGTTGAAGAGTGCCGAGGCGTTGAGCACGATCTCGAAGATCAGGACCGCGACGGCCGGAGGCCCGAGGGACGCAACGACCGCCAGTTTCAGACCCATCGACAGCAGGATCTCGACCGGATGGAAGCGCAGGCCCGTCGTCGTGTCGAAGTCGAGGTCGGCATGATGCATCCGGTGCAGGCGCCAGAGCGCGGGCACGGCATGAAACATGACGTGCTGGAGGTAGATCACGAGATCGAGGACCAGGAGCGAGATCAGGACGGCAAGCCAGAACGGTAGGTCGAGCACGTTCAGAAGGCCCCAGCCATTGTTCTGCGCCGTGACGGCCAGGCCTACGGCAAGAATCGGGAAGGTCAGGCGCAGGATAAACGTGTCGAGCAAGACAAGGGCCAGGTTGTTGGTCCAGCGGAGCACACGGGGCACCTCTCGTCGCCGCCGGGGCGTGGCAATCTCCCACATCGCCATGAGCGCGAGAACCGCAAGGAAGACCGTGAGGCGGGCGAGTGGCTCGGCGGAGAGGATCGCGTCTGACAAAGGGCACCCCGGGGCAATCGTTGTTAAAACTTAGGCAGTTTCGCATGAGATGTCATCGGGCGTCGTCGAGGGAAGGCGAACTGAAGTGTCGGACGCGGACTTGCGCTGCTCCGTACCGCTTCAGAAGCTCAGGGTCCGGAATGACAAACGGCGCCCGCAAGGGGCGCCGTCAGTTGTTTCAAGGGTTGAGGCCGATCAGGCGAACCACCAACGCTCCTGCGCCTTGTTGCCGTCGTTCGCCCAGTTGGCCGCTACGGCTTCGTCGTGAGCCAGTGTCTTGGTGTGCGCAGCGATGTAATTGGCGAACATGCCCACAATCGCACCGCCGTCGTTCTGGAGCAGCGCCTGGGCTTCCCAGTACTGGTTCTTGCGGGTGGCTTCGTCCGTTTCGGACCGTGCCGCGATTACCAGATTGTTGAACTTGTCTGCCGCTTCGGTGCCGACCCAGGCGGTGTCGTTCCACTCGGTGTCGTTGGTGTAGGCCGAAGAATACATCCAATCCTGCGTCGGGCGGCCCGACCAGTAACAGGCGCACCAGCCCTTCTTGTTCCAGACGTTCGACCAGTAGCCGTCCGACGGTTCGCGCACGACTTCGATGTCGATTCCGGCTTCCTTGGCGGAGGCGGCGATCAGCTGGGCCGCATCGACGGCGCCCGCGAAGGCGGCGTCCGCAGCGGAAAGCTGGATCGAACCCGAGTGGCCGGACTTCTTGTAGTGCTCGGCGGCAAGTTCGGGGTTGAACTCGTGCACTGGCAGTTCGGTGTTGAAGAACGGCATCGAGGCGTTGACGGGAACGTCGTTGCCTGCCGCGCCGTGGCCGAGAAGGATCTTGTCCACCAGTTCCTGCCGTCTGATCGCGTATTTCAGCGCCATGCGGAGGTCGTAGTTGCCGAAGGGCTCGACATTCAGGCGCATCGGGAAGGTGTAGTGCTGCGTGCCCGTGGTCTCGAGGATGTTGAGCGTCGGGACGCGGCCCAGAAGCGCCACGGTCTTGGGGTCGATGTCGCCCGAATACTCCACGTCGCCGTTCATCACGGCGTTCTGGCGCGCCGTGGTATCGAGAATGGAATAAAGTTCAACCGCATCAAAGTGCGCGCGCCCGTCCTTGAAGTAGTTCGGGTTGCGTGTGAACGTGGCGCGGACGCCCGGCTCGTAGTTGTCGACGATGTAGCCGCCGGTGCCGTTGTCCGGCGCCTGGCCGTCGATTGCGCCATCGGCCGATGCCATGATCATCAGGTGATAATCGGACAGGATGTAGGGGAAGTCGGCGTTGCCGTTCTCCAGTTCGATGACAACCCCGTAATCGCCATCCTTGCGGATGTCGGTGATCTGCGCGACCAGACCCTTTGCCGCGGATTTGGAATCCTCGGCGCGGTGATAGTTCAGCGTCGCGATCACGTCTTCCGGCGACAACGTCTTGCCATTGTGGAATTCCACGCCCGGGCGGAGGTTGAACAGCCAGGTTTTCGCGTCGGAGGTCTCATAGCTTTCGGCGAGGTCGGGAACCAGGTTGCCAGTGTTGTCGACTTCGGTCAGGTGGTTGCCGCGCGAGTAGAGCGTCGTGGTGGTGAAGTCGTTCTCGGCGGTCGCGGGATCGAGCGAGTCCGTGGTGGAGCCGTGGCCGAGCGCGGTGCGGAATAGACCGCCCTTCTTCGGCGTCTGAGCCTCGGCGCGGCCGGCCAGCGACATCGCGGTCGGAAGGGTCACGCCGGTTGCAAGTGCGGACATGATGAAGCGGCGGCGGTTGATCTCGCCTGTCGTCAGGCGACGCGCCTGGCGGGCAAGATAGGTTTCCTTGCGTTTATCCATCTGAAGTCTCCCTGATGTTCTTCTTTTGCAAGAGGGAAGCAGCCTCGTGACCGAATGGCAAGTGAACTTTCCGAGAAAAGAACGCGTTGAATGGCAAAAGGGGGCCGAAAGCCCCCTTTTTTCGACACTCGCAACCGGGCCTGAATCAGGACGTGACGTCGTAGGCGCGTTCCCCGTGCTGGATCAGGTCCAGCCCTGCCTCTTCGGTCTCGGCATCTACCCGCATTCCGACCGTTGCCTTCGCGACAAGGGCGCAAGTCAGTGTTACGATCGTGGTGAAGACGCCCACGATAACGAGGCTGCCAAGCTGCGCGGTCCAGGTGCCGGCACCGAAGGCGGCAATCATGATCGTGCCGAAAATGCCGCCGACGCCGTGGACGGCGAAGACGTCGAGCGTGTCGTCGATCTTCAGCCGGTTGCGGATCAGGTTGACCGCTTCCTGGCAGAGGATACCAGCGATTCCGCCGATGATGAGCGCGGCCACCGGGCCGACGAAGCCGCTGGCCGGCGTGATCGAGGCAAGGCCCGCGATCGTGCCGGTGACCATCCCGACGAGGCTCGACTTCCCGTACTTGAGCCGTTCCCACAGCGCCCAGGTGATAGAGGCGGTAGCGGCAGAGATATGCGTCACGGTCAGGGCCATTGCCGCGCCTCCGTCGGCGGCAAGCTGCGAGCCGCCATTAAAGCCGAACCAGCCGACCCAAAGCATCGCGGCCCCGATCATCACGTAGCCCGGATTGTGCGGCGGCTTGTTGCGGTCCCGGCGCGGCCCGAGCATCACGGCCAGGATGAGTGCCGCCATGCCTGCGGTCTGGTGAACGACGATACCGCCGGCAAAGTCGCGCGCGCCGGTTTCGCCGAAAATGCCACCGTCTGACAACATGCCTCCTCCCCAGATCCAATGGACCACTGGCGCGTAGCAGAGCAGCATCCAGAGCGTGGAGAAGACGACAACGAAGGCGAAGTTGGTGCGCTCGACGTACGCACCGACAATCAGTGCCGGCGTGATGATGGCGAATGTCATCTGGAAGGCAAAGAACAGGACCTCGGGCAGGGTGCCCGCCAGGCTTTCGACGGTCACGCCGTTCAGGAACGCCTTGCCCAGACCGCCCCAATAGGCGTTGCCGTCGCCAAAGGCGATGGAATAGCCAAGCGCGAACCATGCGACACTCATCACGCAGGCGATGGCGTATCAATGCATGAAGACGCTCAGCACGTTCCTCGATCGCACCAAGCCGCCGTAGAACAGTGCCAGTCCCGGCAGAGTCATGAACAGCACCAAAGCTGTCGCGACGATAATCCAGGCGGTATCAGCCCCTACCATGATGTCCTCCCAATCTAGTATGGGAGCGCATGGCCAACAGGGCTGGCGAAGAAAAGCGGCAACTGCCGGGATATGCGCCTAAAATGTGTGCGGTGTAATGAATGGCGACATTTTTAGCCCGCTTGGGGGCGTTGGGCTGAAATATTGTGCAATTTGTGAACTGACTGGGCAGGGGCGGAACTCTCGGTTGTCCTGCGCTCCGCCGGATAGCTTCGGTGGATTAGAGCAGGGCCGCCGCCAGCAGATTCAGCGCGTGGTCAACGCTGGCGCGGCGCACTTCTGTCCGGCCAATGGCGCCGAAGTCGACCGTCTCCGTCCGGATGTGGCCGTTCGTTGTGGCCAGCCCGAAACAGACGCGTCCCTCGGGCTTGTGTTCCGAACCGCCTGGTCCGGCGATCCCGGTGACGGACACGGCAAGCGTGGCGCCTGAATGTGCAAGAGCGCCCTCGGCCATGGCGCGCGCGACCTGCTCCGAGACGGCGCCATGCGCCTCGATCAGTTCCGGTGATACGCCCAGCATCCGGGTCTTCGCCGCGTTCGAGTAGGTGACGAAACCGCTGTCGAAGACGTTGGAAGATCCCGGGATATCGGTGATGGCCCCTGCGATCAGGCCACCGGTGCAGCTTTCGGCTGTTGAAATGGTTGCCCCGGCGGCGCGGGCGAGGTTCAGAAGGCGCTCGGGAGTCATGGGGTTGCGGGATTGCTCGCAAAGGCCAGTCCGGCGTGTACTGCCGCGGCCATTGCAACGACTACCAGGGCGGCGAAGACGCCGGCCCAGACATCATCGAGCATGACGCCCATGGCGTCGCCGCGCCTGTCTGCCTTTCCCGCCAGCCAGGGTTTCCAGATATCGAAAAGCCGGAACGCCAGGAACGCCGTCACGAAGCCCGGCCATAGGCGCTCGATCTCGACGCCCGCGAAGTATGCTCCCAGCGATACCGGAAGAAGTGCGATCCATTGACCGACAACTTCGTCTATGACGATCCAGGACGGGTCGTGGTCGGCGCTTTCCTTGATCTCCAGAGTGGTAAGGTAGACGCCGAGCGCATAGAGCAGGCCGATGGCCAGGATCAGCGAACCCGGACCGCCGAAGGTGTGAAGCACCCACGCGAAGGGCAGCGCGGAAAGCGATCCCCATGTGCCGGGTGCCGGGCGCAGGTAGCCCGTGCCGAAGAATGACAGGACAAAGCGTCTCATGCGCTGACCAGCGCGGCGGTCGCGATAGCGGCGATGCCTTCCTCGCGGCCGGTAAAGCCTAGCCGCTCGGACGTTGTGGCCTTGACGCTTACGCGGGCCACGTCGAGATCCAAGATCGCGGCCAGCGTCCTGCGCATTTCGTCCGCATGGGGGCCGATCTTCGGATGCTCGCAGATCAGCGTGCAATCGACGTTGGCGATGCGAAACCCGGCGCTGGCGGCAAGCCCGGCGGCGTGCTCGAGAAAGACGCGGCTATCGGCGCCCTTCCAGCGGGGCTCGGACGGCGGAAAGTGTCGGCCGATGTCGCCCGAGGCGAGAGCGCCGTAGATGGCGTCGGTTATGGCGTGCATGCCGACATCGGCGTCCGAATGCCCTTCAAGTTTGTGCTTGTGGGGCACATGCACGCCGCAGAGCACGACGTGGTCGCCCGGTCCGAAGCGGTGAACGTCGAACCCGTTACCCAGTCGGATGTCCATCCAGCGTTGTCCTCGCGATACCGCCTCATTCCCGGGCAGACCATGTCCCGGAAGGCGGGCCATATCCAGTGGTTTGTCCTCGCCTCACCTCTAGGCCGTGGCGCGTCTGCTGACAATGGCGACGCTTTGCCCGTTGAAATGCACATTCTTTAAGCATATGCCATTTTGAAAGGCTTTTTATCCTCTATCGGTTTGAGGCTGTCGCTTCGGAGGCTTACCTCAAGGACGACTTGCGAAGGTTTGTCATGGCAATCACAATAGCGGACGTAACGCTCGACCCTCCCGTGTTTCTGGCCCCGATGGCTGGAATCACAGACTTGCCGTTCCGGCAGCTTGTCGCGTCGTTCGGCGCAGGGCTGGTGGTGAGCGAGATGGTGGCGAGCCAGG
>CAZRNL010000050.1:0-13285 GCA_964601395.1 uncultured Silicimonas sp.
CGAAGGGCGTGATGCGCGGCATGATGAAGGCGCGCTGGGGCCGGATCGTGAATATCTCGTCGATCGTCGGCGCCACGGGCAATCCGGGGCAGGCGAACTACGCGGCATCGAAGGCGGGACTTGTCGGAATGTCGAAGTCGTTGGCCTATGAGGTGGCGAGCCGGGGGATCACGGTGAACTGCGTGGCTCCCGGTTTCATCACCACGGCGATGACCGACAAACTGACGGAGGACCAGAAGGCGGCGATCCTGTCGCAGGTGCCTGCGGGGCGCATGGGAGACGCTGACGAGATCGGCGCGGCGGTACTTTATCTGGCCAGTCCCGAGGCCGGCTATGTCACTGGGACGACGTTGCATATCAACGGCGGAATGGCCATGATATGAGGAGGGAGACAGCGTTGGTGATACCATTTGCCTTATTCGGGCGATATGGTATAGGCGGCGCCATCCCAGCCGGGGCGCAGAACGTGGCCCGGCTGTTTTTCGTCCCAAGGGGACGAACCAACGAAAAGCGGGACGGACCCGAGGAACACGTGAGGAATTGACATGAGCGACATCGAAGATCGCACGCGCAAGATCGTCGTCGAGCATCTGGGCGTTGAAGAGGACAAGGTTGTCGAGAACGCCTCGTTCATCGACGATCTGGGCGCTGACAGCCTTGACACCGTCGAATTGGTGATGGCGTTCGAGGAAGAGTTCGGGATCGAGATTCCGGACGACGCGGCCGAGACGATCCAGACTTTCGGCGATGCGGTGAAGTTCATCAAGGAAGCCGCCTGATTTCAGGCAACTTCCAGGCAAGTTTTGAAACGGCGTCCCGTTGCGGGCGCCGTTATTCTTTCCTCCGGTAGAGTAATCCGCGTATTTGTTGCAAGACGAAGCAGGGGCTGACGCTATGACCACATTGGGCGGCATGTTCGGAGCGGGCGCGGTCGACACGTTCATGGGCGTGCCCCGGTGCCGCGATCTTGCACGGCTGAAGGCCAAGGTCGCGATCCTGGGCGCTGATTGCGCGACACCCTATGACACGGCCGGTGCCTATTGCATGGGCGGTCCGGAGGCGATCCGGAGGGGGGCCGCAGATTTTGCGGCCAATCTGGCGCATCACAATTTCGACCTCGGTGGCGTTGGCTGGCCCGAGGATGCGGTCGTGGACGCGGGCGACCTGGAACAGGACCCTGGGGATGCAGCGGGAAACCGGGCGCGAATCTTCGGAGGGGTCACCCAGATCCTGGACCGGAGCGCCGTGCCGGTGCTGCTGGGCGGCGACGATTCGATCACCATTCCTGCACTCGAGGCCTTTGGTGCACGAGGGACTTTCACCATCCTGCAGGTGGATGCCCATATCGACTGGCGAGACGAGGTCCAGGAAGAACGGCTTGGCCTGTCTTCAGTCATGCGGCGCGCGTCGGAAATGGCTCACATCGGTCGGATCGTGCAGGTGGGTCAGCGGGGACTGGGATCTGCAAGGCCGATTGACGTGAGGGAGGCGACGGACTGGGGTGTGCAGTTCGTGCCTGGCGGCGAGGTGGCGCGGGACGGAGTGGCGCGGGCGGTCGACCTCGTGCCAGCGAAGGCCGACGTCATTGTCTGCTTCGATTTCGATGCGCTTGACCCGTCGATCATGCCGGCGGTCATCGCACGGACAGCAGGTGGGATTCGGTACTGGCAGGCGCTGGAACTTCTGGCGGGTGTCGCCGCCAAGGCCCGTATCCGCGGGCTTGTGATGACCGAGTTCATGGCAGAACGGGATATCGACGGGATGGGTGCCACGACCGCGGCGGAATTGCTCATCTCGACGTTGGGGCTTCTATCGCGTCAGGGCTAGCGCGGGAACATGCCGGGTCAGATTGCGCTGGCAAGGGGCTGAGTGTATGAAACTCCTCAATTAAGAACGGACCGGGGGTCGGGTATGCGTCGGGTAGTTGTAACTGGACTTGGGATGGTTTCGCCGCTTGCTTGCGGCGTGGACGCGACCTGGGCGCGCCTTCTTGCCGGACAATCGGGCGCCGGGACCATCACGCGCTTCGACGCAAGCCATTTGGCGACGACATATGCCTGCGAGATTCCGCGCGGTGACGGGACGGACGGGACATTCAACCCAGATGACTGGATGGAGCCCAAGGAGCAGCGGAAGGTCGACGATTTCATCATCTACGGGATGGCAGCCGCCGAGCAGGCGGTCAGGGACTCGGGTTGGGCGCCGACCGACACCGAAAGCCTGGAGCGGACCGGAGTGATGATCGGTTCGGGCATCGGTGGTTTGCAGTCGATTGCGGAAACGGCGGTCCTGATCAAAGAGCGCGGACCGCGCCGGGTGTCGCCGTTCTTCATTCCAGGCTCGCTGATCAACCTTGTTTCGGGTCAGGTGTCGATCCGGTTCGGGTTCAAGGGTCCGAACCATGCGGTGGTGACCGCGTGTTCGACGGGCGCCCATGCCATCGGCGACGCGGCCCGTCTGATCATGCTGAACGATGCCGATGTCATGGTGGCGGGAGGGACCGAAAGCCCGATCTGCGAGATCGGCATTGCCGGCTTCAACGCCTGCAAGGCGCTGTCGACGAAGCGGGGTGATGAGCCCCAGAAGGCCAGCCGTCCCTACGATGCCGACCGCGACGGCTTTGTGATGGGTGAAGGTGCCGGTGTAGTGGTACTTGAGGAGTACGAGCACGCCAAGGCGCGTGGGGCGCATATCTACTGCGAAATTCTGGGCTACGGCCTGTCGGGTGACGCCTATCACATCACAGCACCGTCCGAGAATGGAGAAGGGGGAGAGCGCGCCATGCGGAATGCGCTGCGCTCGGCTGGCCTGACAGGAGAGGATATTCACTACATCAACGCGCACGGGACATCTACGATGGCCGATACAATCGAGCTGGGAGCGGTTGAGCGCGTCATGGGAAATGCGGCGAAGGGGGCGACGATGTCGTCGACCAAATCGTCCGTCGGGCACCTTCTGGGGGCTGCGGGGGCGGTCGAGGCGATCTTCTGCATCCTGGCCCTGCGAGACCAGGTGGCGCCGCCGACGATCAACCTCGATAACCCGGCGGTCGAGCCAATGCTGGATCTTGCCCCGAACGCCAAGCGCGAGCGCCACATCGGCGTGGCCCTGTCGAACAGCTTCGGATTCGGAGGCACGAATGCGAGCCTCGTGATGGGACGGGCTGACCGCTGATGTGGCGCAACCTTGCTTCCAATGTTCTGACATTGCTGGTCGTGGCGCTGGTGGCGTTGGCGGTCGCCGTAGGCTGGACACAACAGCAGTACGTAACCGAGGGTCCCTTGGCAGAAGCGATTTGTCTGCAGGTACCCCGTGGCGGCTCCATGTCTCGCGTAGCGGACGATCTGGCCGCGCAGGGCGCTATCCGGAACGCTACAATCTATCGGCTGGGGGCTGATTATTCGGACAAGTCCTCGGCTTTGAAGGCGGGGTCTTTCCTCATCGAACCGGGTGCATCGATGCAGGAGATCGTCGAGGAAATCACGGGAGAGGGCCTGTCGACCTGTGGAACCGAAGTGATCTTTCGCGTTTCGGTCAATTCTCAAACCGTGCGGGTGCGCGAGTTGAATCCGACAACTCAGGAATTCGACATCACGGCGGAATTCGATCCAAAAACCGAGGACGCTCCTGCGGAGTATCTGGCTGCGAAGGAAGATCTCGCCACGCGTTACCGTGTTATCGTCGCCGAAGGTGTCACAAGTTGGCAGATCGTGGATGCACTGAACAGCTCGGACCTGTTCGTCGGCGAGATCGCCGAAGTGCCTGCCGAGGGAACGCTGGCACCCGATGGTTATGAAGTGCGCCCCGGAGCGGACCGGGCCACTTTCATCGCCAACATGGTATCCCTGCAGGAAAGACGACTTGCGGCGGCCTGGGAGAACCGGTCGCCCGATGCACCGGTCGTAACGCCGGAGGAAGCGCTGATCCTGGCCTCGATCATCGAGAAGGAGACCGGTATTCCCGAGGAACGGGGGCAGGTGGCGAGCGTCTTCGCCAATCGCTTGCGCCAAGGAATGCGCCTGCAGACCGACCCGACGGTCATCTATGGGATAACCGAGGGAAAGGGTGTTTTGGGGCGCGGGCTGCGCCAAAGCGAACTGAGGCGCGAGACACCGTGGAATACTTATGTGATCGCGGGACTGCCGCCGACTCCGATCGCGAATCCCGGACTGGCGAGCCTTGAGGCCGCCTTGGCGCCTGACGAAACGGATTTCGTGTTCTTCGTGGCGGACGGGACTGGCGGACATGCCTTTGCCAGGACGCTGGAAGAGCACAACGCCAACGTAGCGCGCTGGCGTGAGATCGAGGCTGCCCGACCGAGCGAGTAGCCTTTCCTGCTTGATCGTTAATGATCTGGTAACCCTAGAGAACGGTATTATATAATTTTATCAATAACTTAAGGCTTGACGATCCGGGCGGTCCGGGGTATACCTTGAGGCAAGATGGAAGAACTGACCAAGCGGCACCGGAGCCTATCCGGGGCCGCTTTTCTATTGAAGCCTTCCAAACAAGGTTAGGAACTGCGATGGCCGACGATCCCGCAACCACGGCCGGGACGCCGAGCCCGAGCATGCGATTGGACGATGCCCAATCCGTTCTCGAAGAAATGTTGAGCGTGTTTCGCGAGATGACCGCGCGGCTCGAGGGCGGCGAGACTGTGACCACGGCCGAGGTCGGCAGGGCGCGGTCGACGTTCGCATCTGCCCGCATGGCGATACTGGATGAGGTGACAAAGCATGAAGCAAGTATTCTCAGCTCCGAAGGTCTGCTCGCCGATGCTCCGCTCGACCTTGACGAACTCCGGTCTTCGATCGGGGGCCGCCTTGATCGCATCCGGGACAGCCGAGGAACAGGATGAGTTCATCCGATCGCTGACACCCGCAGAGTTGCGGGGACTGCCATACCTTTTCGATTTCTGGGCGCTGGATCATCAGGTTCCGCCGGCGGGAGACTGGAAGACCTGGGTCATCCTTGGCGGACGCGGCGCCGGGAAGACGCGGGCGGGGGCCGAGTGGGTTCGGTCGCGAATAGAAGGGGCCGGACCACGGGACAAGGGGCCCGCCAGGCGTCTGGCTCTGATCGGCGAGACCTATGACCAGGCGCGCGACATCATGGTGTTCGGAGACAGCGGGATAATTGCCTGCACTCCGCCCGACCGGAAGCCGAAGTGGAACGCGTCGCTGCGCTTGTTGACATGGCCCAACGGCGCGACGGCGCAGGTTTTCTCGGCGAAGGATTTCGAGGCATTGCGGGGACCGCAGTTCGACGGAGCCTGGATGGACGAAATCGGATGTGCTGCGATCGACAAGGGAACAAATCAGCCGAACAAGTTTCTCGATCCCAAGTCGTCAGAGTCCTCGTTGCCAAAGTATTCGAACGGGGGACGGGATGATCTGATGCAGTTGCAATACCTGAGGTCAGTGAGCGACTTCTGGCAGATGCCCGAGGCCAATCCGACCTCCGAATTCTATGGTGGGCCGATGGTCGACCCGGCGCGGATATTCGTCTGGGCATGGGATGCCCGCCCCTATCCCTTCTTTCCCGGAAACTCGGACGTCTGGAGCGATGGAGAGAACTATGGGCGCGGGCATTGGCTGACCGGTCGTTCGACGTCGCGTTCGCTGTCGGGCGTCGTTCGAGAGATATGCCAGAATGCCGGCGTCCCGGATGTCGATGTCGATCAGCTGTACGGAGTGGTTCGGGGCTATGCCGCGGAGCCGGGAACCGGTCCGCGTGGCGCGCTGCAGAGCCTTCTGCTCGCCTTCTCGGCAGATGCAGTCGAAAAGAACGGCCGACTGGTGTTCCGCAATCGAAGTGCGAACGCACCGACCGTACTTGCCCAGAACGATCTTGCTTGGGGCGAAGGCGCTTCGCTTGTGTCCTTTAATCGTGCTCCCGAGGCCGAGATTTCTGGGCGTATCCGCCTGAACTACGTCGAGGCCGAGGGAGACTACGAAGTGCGCGCTGTCGAAAGCATCTTTCCGGATGAGGTCAGCGTCGGCGTAGCCGAAAGCGAGTTGACCCTTGCCATAACCCAGGGAGAAGCGCGTTCGACGGTCGAACGTTGGTTGGCCGAGGCGCGCGTGGCGCGTGACAGTGTTTCCTTCGCCGTCCCACCGTCCAGCGAGCTGGCCGCGGGCGACGTCGTAACTCTCGATGTCGGCTCTGGTCCGGGCACCTACAGGGTGGACCGGGTCGAGGACGGCGGTTTGAAGCAGATCGAGGCCGTGCGCATCGAGGCGGGACTCTATTCCAGCGCGGTCATGGATGACACGGCGCCCATGACGCGGCCGGTCTCGGTGCCGCTGCCGGTGTGGACGCGAATTCTCGACCTTCCGCTGGAGGTTGGAAGCTCCAATTCAGAAGCGCCCTGGGTGGCAGCCACCGCAGAACCGTGGCCGGGACCCGTGGCGGTCTACAGTTCTAGTGACGGCGCGTCTTGGAGATTTGACGCGGAGATTTCGCGAAGGGCCGTCATCGGATTGTCGTTGAATCAACTCGAAGCCGCCGTGCCCGGCCTATGGGATCGGGGACCGGCGTTGTCCGTTCGCTTTGCCTATGGGGCTCTGGCTTCGCTGGACGAAGCGACAACGTTTGCCGGCGGGAATGTCGCAGTCATTCACGACGTCGCAAGTGGGCAATCCGAGGTCTTTCAGTTTCGCGAGGCCGACCTGGTGGGGCCGGACACATGGTCACTTTCGATGAGGCTGCGCGGACAACTTGGCACCGACGCAATCATGCCGGAGGCTTGGCCCGAAGGATCGACCGTTCTTGTCCTGGCTCAGGCGCTGTTGCAGCTGCCCTATACGGCGGGCCTTCTTGAAACTCCACGAATCTATCGGATCGGCCCGGCAAGCAGGCCGGTCGATCATGGGTCATATGTCGAGCTGACACACCAGGCATCCGGACTTTCGCTTCGTCCCTACAGGCCGACTCATCTTCGGGCGAGACGTTTGCTTGGGGGCGCGCTCGACGTCTCGTGGATCCGTCGGACCAGGATTGACGGAGACGGCTGGTCGCTGGGCGAAGTGCCCCTGGGCGAAACCTATGAAGGCTACCGCATTCGGGTCCTGTCTGACGGTACGCTGAGGCGCGAAGTGACGGTGACCGGTCCGAACTGGAACTATGCCGTAAGCGATCAGGCCGCCGACGCGGTCGGTTCATCTTTCATGATCGAAGTTGCGCAGATATCGGACCGTGTCGGTCCGGGATACTACACAAGGATTGACATCAATGGCTGAGACATCCCGACTGGGCCTTCCTCTTCTGGATCCGGCACAGGCGCAGAAACACGTCACGGTGAACGAAGCGCTATCGCGGCTCGACGCGCTGACACAGTTAGCCTTGGACGGCATCGACGTAACGCAACCGCCCGCCTTCCCCTCCGAGGGCGATGTTTACGCCATTGGTGCCGATGCCGTCGGTGAATGGAGTGGGCAAGACGGCACGCTGGCAGTTTTTCTGAACAATGGCTGGCTTTTCGTCGCGCCGGGTATCGGCTGGCGCGCCTGGGATACGGCCTCTGGCATTGCTGTCAGTTTCGACGGGCTGGATTGGGTGGCTGGAGCAGGCGCCTTGTCACCGAACGGAGCCGGGTTCGTGCATCGGACTGTGGAAATCGATCATGCGGTTACAGCTGGATCCAGCACGATCGTTGCCGAGGCGATCCCAGCAGATGCGATCGTCTATGGCGTGACCGGACGTGTCCTAATCGACCTGGGCGGCGCTGCGTCGTTTGACATTGGTGTCTCTGGAAGCCTGAACCGATATGGCAGCGGGTTCGGTACCGTGGTCGGGGCCTGGTGCCGAGGGATGACTGGCTCGCCTTTGGCCTACTACGCGACAACCGATCTTGTTCTCACTTCCGGGGGAGGAAACTTCGACGGATCCGGCATGATACGTCTGGCAGTCCATTTCGCGGAACTGACGCTTCCGCGCATCTGATGCGGTCGCCGGTTCATGGCGATGCGGTCTCGGTGGCGCGCGTTCTGCTTTCGGTGCCACTGGCGCGTCGCGAGTGGGTTCTTGCCCGGATATTCCGCGAAGCCGACATGGCACATGCACAGGTTCTGGCGGGATTGGGCGGGCATCCTTACTGGGGTGACGGAAGCCTGATGACGGCCGCCCTCAGGCGCAATGCTATTCCGGAGCCGTCGCTTCGAGATGTGGAGTATTGTCGCTGCCTGTCAGTGGTTTACGCGAGAATCTCTTGTCGGGTGGCCAGCGCAGGATTAGACAAGACGACGTATTTCTGATCTGCGTCATTGCAACTCTAGTCGTCTCGAACGTCCTCTTGCCAAATAAGCCGCCACCAACGTCGAGATATTACTTTTTCTGGAATTTTGCTTTCGCTGCCGCGGTCCAGCGCAGGGAGAATTCCTTTCGACTTTCTCTTCAGAAGGTAGCGCGTCGTTACTGGTCTTCAATTCTGCTTATCCATGGCTTCAGCCTTTTTCGTTGGTCCGGAATGCCTATGTGTTGTAAGACGCCAGAGCATTCTGAGGACGAGAGCATGGCAGAGCACCACAGGAAACCGACGACGCTGGACCCGGTTTGGGACCGCATCAAGGACGATGCGCGCGCTGCGATTGTCTCTGAGCCCTTGATGGGCGGTATGGTGCACACGACGGTCCTCCATCATCCCTCGCTTGAAAGCGCGTTGTCGTACAGGATTGCGATGAAGCTTGCGTCGGACGAGATGCCTGCCCAGATCCTGCGCGAAATCGCCGACGCAGCTTTCGCTCAGGATCCGTCAATAGGCGAAGCCGGACGTGCCGATCTTGTCGCGGTCTACGAGCGAGACCCGGCATGCCACAGCCTTCTTCAGCCACTGCTGTTCTTCAAGGGATTTCAGGCGATACAGGCCTACCGAATCGGTCACTGGCTTTGGAGGAAAAATCGCAAGGACATGGCCTATTTCATCCAGGCCCGTGTCAGCGAAGTCTTCGGCATCGACATCCATCCCAACGCCCGGATTGGCAAGGGCCTGATGATCGATCATGCCCATTCGATCGTCATCGGCGAGACTGCGGTGGTCGGCGACAACGTGTCAATGCTGCACTCGGTGACCTTGGGAGGCACCGGCAAGGAAGACGACGATCGCCATCCAAAGATCGGCGACGGGGTCCTGATCGGTGCTGGAGCCAAGGTGCTTGGAAACATCCGGATCGGGAATTGTTCCCGCATCGCGGCAGGGTCGGTCGTTCTTGAAGAAGTACCGCCCTGCAAGACAGTTGCAGGTGTCCCTGCACGAATTGTTGGCGAAGCCGGGTGTGCCCAGCCCGCACTGTCGATGGATCAGATCCTGAACAGTATTCCAGGCGACTGACGTCTCTGGAAAATCTTTTCCAGAGCTTGGTTTGCCTTTCGAACTTCAGGCCTGTTTTCGACATGTGATCGATTTCTTGAACGGACACAGAGCAATTCTGCTAGTCTGGGAATCCGAGATCACTCAGCAGGGGATGGAAGCATGACCATACGTCACACGAATGGGCGAGCAAGACTTTATGACAGTATTCTCGATACGGTAGGCGACACGCCCGCGATACGCATCAACCGCATTGCGCCGAAGAACGTGTCTGTCTACGTCAAGTTCGAAGCGTTCAATCCCGGTGGGTCGGTCAAGGACAGGCTGGCCGTGAACATCATCGAAGCCGCCGAGCGCGAGGGGCGGTTGAAGCCCGGTCAGACGGTGGTCGAAGCGACCAGCGGCAACACCGGCATCGGGCTGGCGATGGTCTGTGCCGCCAAGGGGTATCCGCTTGTCGTGACGATGGCGGACAGTTTTTCGGTAGAGCGGCGCAAGCTGATGCGGTTCTTCGGGGCGAAGGTGGTTTTGACGCCCCGCGCCCAGAAGGGCATGGGGATGTACAACAAGGCGCGTGAACTGGCCGAAATGAACGGCTGGTTCTGGGCGCGTCAGTTCGACACCAAGGACAATGCCGAAATTCATGAGAACACGACGGCGCGTGAAATTCTGTCTGACTTCAATGAGAAGCGTCTGGATTACCTGGTAACGGGCTATGGGACGGGAGGAACTCTGACCGGCGTCGGTCGAGTTCTTCGCAAGGCTTTGCCGGGTCTGAAGATCATCTGCACCGAACCCGCCAACGCCGCCATCGTTTCGTCAGGCACGGAGCAGGAACGCGACGGTGTCCACCCCGCAGGAAGCCATCCCGCATGGGAGCCGCATCCGATCCAGGGGTGGACGCCCGATTTCATTCCCTACATCCTGGAAGAGGCGATCGAGCAGAAGTATTATGACGAGATGATTCCGATTGCCGGGCCCGAGGGGATCGCGTGGTCGCGTCGGCTTGCGTCGGAAGAGGGCATCTTCACCGGAATATCAGGCGGTTCGACTTTTGCCGTATCTATGAAGATTGCCGAAACCGCGCCTGAAGGTTCGGTCATTCTCTGCATGTTGCCGGACACCGGCGAGAGGTATCTTTCCACACCGCTGTTCGAGGGCATTGGCGAGGAAATGTCCGAAGAGGAACGTGCAATCTCGGCGTCCACACCGAGTGCTCAGTTCTGACGCAAGCCTTGCATCGGAAAGATTTTGGCCTTATACTTGCCAAGGAAAGGAACTTACCGATGCAAGTCGTTCAGCACCAGTCGCGTGCAGCGCCGAACCGAGGTGTGGTGCTGACGCGGGCCGCTTTACGCGCCAGTGAGCGTCTGGGTATGTCCGGGCGTGAGCTTGGGCAAGCCATCGGAGTGTCCGAGCCTACTGTGTCGCGCATGAGAAACGGACGTTACGTTCTGGAGGAAGGGACGAAACCATTCGAACTGGCTGCGCTCATCGTCCGTCTGTTCCGGTCGCTCGATGCGATCTCGGGCGGAGACGAGCACGTCGCGCGCGCCTGGTTGCGGACCGACAATACTGCACTCGAGGCACGTCCGGTGGACCTCATTTCCAGCATCACGGGATTGTTCGATGTCGTCCGCTACCTGGACGCCCGCCGCGCTCCGCTCTGAACTTCGTCCCTGGTCTGGACTGCTTTGGCGGCTGGTAGAGGCACAGCACCGTGTCTCCACCCTGAAGTTGGTCGAGTCACTGGACGAGCAGGCAATGCTTGAAGATATCCTCGAAGAGACAAAGCCCAGGATTCCGTCTGAGTGCCGGCATCTGGACTATCTTCTGGCAACTCCGTTCCGATACGCCCCGTATCCTCAAGGCTCGCGTTTTCGGCGTGCGGGCCGAACTCCGGGTGTGTGGTACGGGGCAGAGTGGCCTCAGACTGCCGTTGCGGAAATGGCTTTCTATCGGTTCCTGTTCTTCGCTGAAGCGCCCGGACTGAAATGGCCGGACGCAGTCGCCGAGTTCACGGCCTTCTCCGCGAGGATCGAGTGCGCAAGCCTGGATCTTGCTTCGTTGCCCTTGTCAAAGGACAGCGCACTGTGGATGAATCCGGTCCGCTATGAGGCCTGCCAGTCGTTGGCGGATGCGGCCCGGGAAGCCGGAACGGCGCTTGTCCGCTACACGTCGGTTCGTGATCCCATGCAACGCGCCAACGGGGCGGTTCTGACCTGTGCCGCCTTCGCGCATCCACAACCGGTCGAACGGCGCACCTGGCGTATGAGGATCGGCAGCTTCGGAGCGTTGGCGCTCTGCGACGATCCCGCCGAAAGGTTGTCTTTCGCGCCCGACGCCTTCGATGATCCGCGCCTGACGCGTTCCTGAGACTCTGCTTCAGGTGCCGATCAATTGGTCATAGGCCTCAAGCGCCTTGACCCCATACATATAGGCCGGTCCTCCGCCCATCATAACGGCAACCGAGATTGTATCCGCGATGTCGTCCCGGCTGGCGCCTGCCTTTGCAGCACCCTGAACATGGAAGCCAATGCAGTCGACGCATTGCTTGGCGATACCTATCCCAAGCGCCACAAGTTCCTTCTCGCGGATTGTCATGGCTCCCGGCTGCATCGAGGCGCGGTGCAGGGCCGTAAAACCGTGTCCGGTTTCCGGCCTTACCGCGCGAAACGCGCTCAGGTTGGCGCTGGTCTCGTCAAGGTGGTGCTTCCAGTCCATGTCAGGGGTCCTCTGTCTGTACAGGCCGGACACTTCCTGCATTCTTGCAGGGGCGTCATTGCTCTGGATCAAACGAGGATGACAACCGGAGACATCAACCCGCCATCTGGTCGCACGCGTAGCTGCTTGCGCCATCGTCCAGACGCGCTTCGCGAAATCCGACCGCCCAGCGATAGCCGGGTTTGGCATAAAGGTTTGGCCGTTCCGGATCCGGGCGCTGCAACACTTCAACGCGTCCGTCGGGGAAATACAGCGTCACACCATCTTCCGCGTAGGCGACATACATGTCCGGGCCGTTCGGGCAGGTGAAAGTCGCCTCGCTGGATTCTCCCCCGCAAGCGGCGAGTGCGGCAAGCGCTGCCATCAGGACCAGCGGTCTCATGCCAGCATGGCCACAGGGTTCTCGAGGTTGTCCTTGATCGCCGTCAGTAGCTCCGCCCCGAGCGCGCCGTCGATCACACGGTGGTCTACCGACAGGGTCACACTCATCACCGTGGCAACCGACACTTCGCCCTCGGCGTTTACGACGGGCTTCTTCACGCCCGCGCCGACGGCAAGGATCGCGCCGTGCGGCGGGTTGATGACGGCGTCGAAGTTGTCGATGCCGAACATGCCAAGGTTCGAGATGGCAAAGCTGCCGCCCTGGTATTCTTCCGGGCTGAGTTTGCGGTCACGCGCACGGGCGGCCAGGTCTTTCATCTGGGCCGACAGGGTCGACAGGGATTTCTGTTCGGCGTCGCGCAGGACCGGCGTGAACAGACCGCCCTCGATTGCGACGGCAACGGCCACGTCCGACGGCTTCAGCTTCAGGATACGGTCGCCCGCCCAGACTGCGTTTGCGTTCGGCACTTGCTGTAGCGCTACTGCGCAGGCCTTGATGATGAAATCGTTCACCGAGAGTTTGACACCACGGCTCTCGAGTTGCTTGTTCAGTGTTCCGCGGAACTTCATCAGCGCATCAAGCTGAATGTCTCTGCGCAGGTAGAAGTGCGGGATCGTCTGCTTGGCTTCGGTCAGGCGCGTGGCGATGATCTTGCGCATCCCGTCAAGCTTGATCTCCTGGTACTCACGGCCCTCGTACATCCGGGCCACGACTTCCGCGCTCATGCCGGCCGGTGCAGCGGCTTTCGCGGCGGCCGGAGCCGCAGCGGCGGCGGGTGCGGGCGCTTCGCCAAGCTTAGCGTTTTCCACATCGGACTTCACGATACGTCCGTGAGGCCCTGAACCCTTGATCGCGGCCAGATCGACGCCTTT
>CAZRNL010000051.1:0-13242 GCA_964601395.1 uncultured Silicimonas sp.
CCCGCCGCCTGGCTGCGCCTTTCACCCGCGCTGCCCGCTGGCAATGCCGCGCTGCAAGGTTGATGCGCCGCAAGCAGTGGATACGGCGACCGGCTATGCAGCCTGTTTTGCGCTGGAAAAAGAAACTGCCTGAATAATCTGCTGCATTGTGACAGCATTGCGCAAAGAGACGGCTGAACAGGTGAAATCCTCCTTGAAACCCGCTATAGGCGATTCCATCGCGTTTATGGATTGCGTTGGATCGTGCCGGGCCGGAGGCGACAAGATTGGTGATCTTTGACTGGATAGGCCAGATCCTGTGGCACCTCTTCGGATTTGCCATAGCGGGAGGGATCCTGGCTTTCATATACAAGCGGCACGCCGTCAACTGGGAGGGGCTTGCCGAGGTCTATTATCGACCCTGGACACCCCCGCTTGAGAAAAAGATGTTTCAGCACCTTGTCCTGTACGGGAACGGGTTCCCGGCCAAAACCTATAACGGCCTGCTTACAGTCGGCCTTTACAAGGATGGCATCAGCCTTGCGTTTCCTCCGTTCTTTGCATTCTTTCACGAACCGCTTTTCATTCCCTACTCCCATATCAGTGGTTCGAAGCAGGTCTGGTATGTGAATTCCAAATCTGCCGAAATCAGGCTGCGGGATGCGCCAGGTTTCAGGCTGATCATGCCGCAAGACCAGTTCGAGTGGATCAGTGATGCAGCAGCGGGACGTATTTCCTATTCGCCGGTTCGTCTGCCGAGTAGGGATTGGCCCTATGTGACTTACGCCCTGGCTATCCTTTCCGGGGTAATTGCACTCGCGACAGCGTTTTTGGCGTTATTCGTTTTCCAGGCTCAGCTACCGCTCTGAACTGCCATCTAATTCACGCGCTGCCATGCCTGCGCCTGGCAAAAGCCGAGAAAACAGCCCGAGACTTGCAACTCCCTGCCTTTAAGTTCCATTTTGGAATTGAACGTGGCATCCCTGCGCGGATCCCATATCTTGCCGTCAGCCCATCTTGCGGAGCCTGATGGCGTCATGTCCCATATCATCCTCTTTCCCAGATGCGGATAGCTGACAGCTTGTCCCTCATTGTTGCGGGCGTTTATGATCGTACCGCAGATCTTTGATCCGCAGTTGGTGATCCTTATTTCGAGATAGCCTTCCGAGGTGCTTTCCGTTTGCCAGACACCTGTGACGGATTGGGCATTTGCGGGAGAGATCGCCAGGACAAGAAGGGCGGCGATGCTTGCGAGCAGTAACTTCATGAAAAACTCCAGTCTAGCTTGCCATAAAGGCGGTGAGAAAGGGTTGGCCCTGAAAGGCCTGGACGAGCGTAAACAAGACAAGTGTCGTGTAGGCGACAGCGGCAAGAATGACCGCAACCAGCCGGAGCCTGGGGCGCGGCAATACCAGTGCGGACAGCCCGATCAGCGGCAGGAAATGCAGGGCATGGGTGGCAAAAAAATGGCTGACCCGCAAATCCCCGACCTCCTGCGACCACCCCAGAACAGGGATGCTCGCTCCCGTGACAGGTGCTCCGATGTAGTGCCCGGGATTTGAGGCAAGAGCACCGGCCGCGACCAAAGTCAGCACGAAGGTCAGCACCAATCCGGCCGCGATCGAAAAATGCAAGGCGGGGTCCAGTCCTGTGCTGCGGTTTTTCCAGATCAACCAGCCATAGACAAGGCTCTTGGAGGTCAGCAAGACCGCAAAGACCCCCATGAGACCATAAACGGTTGTCATGAATGCATTGTCATAATTGAAGTGGGAAGCCATCGCATTGGCAGAGGCGACGCCAATCCAGATCATTTCGCCAATTACGGCAAGGCAGACAAGAACTGCGTAGAACCGGAATACCTTCCTGTTCAGCACTTGTTGCGGAATGAAGCGGGCGAAAAAAGCCAGGGTGAAGAAGTAGACTGTCAGGGCGAACTGGAACTTGATGGTTTTGCCCCAGACATTGGCGCCCTGGAAAACCCTGTCATCCAGCGCATAGGCGGGCAAAGTGACCGCAAGTGAGAGGGCCAATGCCAGCGCGAGCGCTGCGTCGAGGGGTTCGGTCTTGCGCAAACGATCAAGCATGGCTGTAACCCTCCCGCGTCCAGCGCAAGGACATGCGAACAATCAGGAATGCGACCAGGCCTGCGGGCCCGAAAAGGAAAGTCAGCAGCAGACAGGGAATGACGAGAACATGCGCGATGCCCTCACGCCGGGCTGTGCGCACTTCCCATGCGCCGACGAACAGGTCGAAGGCAAGGTAGTGAAGCCAGCCTGCCAGCGCGATTTCAGGAACGGTGAACAACAGCATGACATTGGCAAGTGAATCGAACCCGCCCGGAGCATCGGCCCAGTTCACCAGAACAAGGGCGGTGTAGGCCACTGACAGCAACCCGGGCACGAGGAGGCCCGCTACCCATTGGGCAACAACCGGCCGCAAGGGAGAGAGCAAGAGAGCCAGCCAGCCGATGATTGCCAGCGGGCCAGTAAATGCGAACAGGAAATGAGGATCCATGGCGGTGCCCTGCGCTTTATCTTGACATTGTTCAGATAATAAATGCCTCGACATCTGAACAACGTCAAGATAAAAAATCGAATGCCGGAAAAAAGCCCCCCCACGACCAGGCGCGCCACCTATCACCATGGCGATTTGCGTCCAGCCCTGATCGAGGCCGGAAAAACGGTACTGGCCGAATCGGGCGCTGAAAAATTTTCGCTTAGACATGTGGCGCGTCTGGTTGGCGTTAGCCCTTCAGCTCCCGCGCACCATTTTGGTGACACGCAGGGGCTCCTGATGGCCATTGCGGCGCAGGGTTTTCGTAACCTTCTGGCATCGATGGAGGAACATCACGCAAGATGCGGTCCGGACCCGCAAGAGGCATTCCTTGGATCGGGCATCGGGTACCTGGAATTTGCCATTTCCTCGCCGGCAGTCTTTTCACTCATGTTCGGGCCGCAGCTTGGAAAGGAAAACTCGGCAGAACTGCAGGTCGCAGCCGAGGCCGCTTTCGAGCATCTTGCCGGCAATGTTGAGCAACTGACCGGGAAAACATGCGATGCCAATCCGGAAATAATGGAAGACATTCTGGCAAACTGGAGCATTGTTCACGGATTTTCGAACCTGGTGATCTCAGGCGGGCTGTTGGACTATCAGGAAAAGCCGCAGGCTGAAAAGCTGGCTTTTTTCAGGAAAGTAATGTCCCGCACGCTGCCCTGATGTGCAAAGCGGATTTCCTTGCTGATGATCGCTTGCTTGTGGTTCTGTCGTAAAGCAAACCAAGTGGAGGGAATGAATGAGCAAGTCTGCCAGAAAGCTTCGAGCAAGGGAGTTGGGCCTGCCCTTTCCCGGCACAACCGGTCCGCTTAACGCGATCACTGATGTCCCCGGCGTGCATGTTGGCTTCACCACTTTGACCGATCCCGCGCGAGGCATCCGCACGGGGGTCACGGCCATTATTCCGCGGGGCGGGCAAGATGAACCCCGCCCGGTATGGGCCGGCCAGTATGCGCTAAACGGCAATGGCGAGATGACCGGAACGCACTGGATCAATGATGCAGGGTATTTCGTGGGACCGATATGCATCACCAATACCCATGGGGTCGGCATGGTGCATCATGGTGCGACGCGCTGGATGATCGATACCTATGCCGACTATTTCCGCAATGAGCATGCATGGGCGATGCCCGTCGTGGCAGAAACCTATGATGGCGTGCTCAATGACATCAATGCCCAGCACGTCACAGCCCAAGACGCCATCAATGCATTGAATGCAGCGGGACCGGGCCCGATCGCTGAGGGCTCGGTGGGCGGCGGCAATGGCATGATCTGCTACGAATTCAAGGGCGGAACGGGAACTGCGTCACGCAGCGTAATGCTTGGCGAAACGGCCTATACCATTGCTGCGCTTGTCCAGGCCAATCACGGGATCCGACCCTGGCTCACCATTTTGGGAAAACCTGTTGGCAAGCTCATGCCGGAAGGCAGGTTGCTCGAGGAGGAGACCGGCTCGATCATCGTTGTCCTTGCGACTGACGCCCCGCTCTCGGGCCTGTCTCTGCGCCAGATTGCCAAGCGGGCAGCGATCGGCGTGGGTCGCGGAGGAAGTCCTGGCGGAAACAATTCCGGCGACATTTTCCTTGCTTTCTCGATCGCCAATGACCAGCCGATGCCGCAGCAGGATAGCGCCCTTATCACCCGAACCGAACTGAACAACGAGTTTCTTGACCCGATCTACCTGGCTGCTGTCGAATGTGTCGAGGAGTCGGTGGCCAATGCCCTTGTCGCCGGTGAGGATGTGGCAACCTTCAAACCGGCGGGCCATACCTGCCATGGCATCGACACTGAGAGGCTGCGCGATCTTTTCAACTGATCAAGCCTGTTTCCAGTGTAGTTCCTTCCATCGTTGCGGGGTTACTGCGCAAGGATTGGAACATCTAGGCCCCGAGCTATAGTTGGCAAGACAGTCAGACTGGAAGGCAGGAAGGGCCGATGGGTTCGAACGACTTGTAAGTCAGGATGAATTCGGTATGGCCAAGGGCTTCGGACGCAGTCTGCCTGCCCGATGCAACGCTAACGACCGTATCATAAATTTCATCCGCCACGTCCGAGAGCTCCGCCTCCCCGGTAAGAATACGGCCGGCGTTGATGTCCATGTCCTCGGACAGGCGCGCAAACATGTGCGGGTTGGCTGCTATCTTGATCACCGGCGCGATCGCCGAGCCTACCACCGAGCCCCTGCCGGTCACGAACAACGTCATGTGCGCACCAGAGGCCATCATCTCGACGATTTCGGCGTTATCGGAAATGTTCGGAAATCCGAAGCGTACCTCTCCGTCCGGGACCACGTCCATGAGGTAGAGACCCCCGCGGGGCGGGATGTCGCCCGGCTTGATCAGACCCGAGATGGTCGACAGGCCGGACTTCATGTAGGCACCGAGCGACTTTTCCTCGATCGTTGTCAGGCCACCCTCGGCGTTACCGGCAGCAAAGCTGCCATAGCCCAGTGTAGCATAGTAGCGGGCCGCCTTGGCGACCGCACCACGGATTTCGTCTGCAAGCTCGGGTGTAGCCGCCCGCGAGGCCATGATTTCCTCGCAGCCGATGAGTTCTCCGGTTTCCTCGAAGATACATGCCGCTCCGTCGGCAATCAGTCGATCGAAGGCGAGGCCCGCAGCCGGATTGCCGGTGATGCCAGATGTTCCATCCGATCCACCGCATACAGTGCCGACAACGAGATCGCTGACCGACATGGGTACAGTTGGCTCAGCGGCACACTCTGCCGCCCTTTCCGCCACCCAAGCGCGGCCGGCATCGATGGTACTGCGGGTACCTCCGTCATTTTGTATGACGAGTGTCTTTACAGGCCGCCCGCTCGCGCGCACCACGTCCTCGATCTGTCGTCGATTGAAGCTCTCGCAACCCAGCGAGACAAGGAGGACAGCACCCACATTGGGATGCGTGCACAGCCGCTCCATCATTGACTGGGCGTAAGGATTTGGGAAGCAGCCGGGAAAACCGATAAGGTGGGCGGCACCCTCATGCGGCGCCACGATCTGTCGCGCCACGTGGTGGGCGCATTCAACGAGATAGGCAACGGCGACCAGGTTGCGAATGCCCTTGCGCCCGTCGGCGCGCATATAACCAATCATCATCGTCCCGATACCTCCTCAGGGAGCACGTAAGTTGCCGTATAGTCCGACGCCACGTTGTGAACGTGAACATGTTCGCCAGGTGCAATGTAACTCGTCGCCCGGCCGATGGGCGCGCCATACTTGATGATGCGTTCGCCACTTGCGATTGCCGTGGCCGCGATCTTGTGACCAAGGCCGAGGCGACGCGGCACCTCCACGTTCAATCCCCCGACCACGACCATGTCACCTGCTTCGATCTGATCACGGACAACGAGAACATTATCTCCTGGAGAAAGGAGAAGAAGGCGGCGGTCGATCATCATTCAGTCAGAGCCTTTCAATCGTGGCGTTGTCGATCAGGTCCCAGTCGAGGGTGTTGCCAAGTCCCGGGCTTTCCGGCAGCCTTGCCGAGCCATCAGTGATGGGCAACGGCTCGTTCAACCCGAAAGCGAAAGGCTCACGCGGCCAGAGCACCTCGAAGTAGCGCGACGAGGTGGCGGCGACCAGATGCAGGTTCATCAACTCCAGTGGCGCAAAAATGGCGGTGTGAACCTCGAATGCCATGTGAAACGCCTCGGCGAGATGGGCGGTCTTCAACGTGCCAGTAACACCACCCGTCCAGCTTACATCGGCGCGCAGGCCATCCACAACACGCGTGGCGCAGACTTCAGCGAGGGAATATGGGTGCTTTGCAAGAACCTCGGTTCCGATCACCTGAATGTCGAGCGCATCCGTAAGGGCTCGCAGCGCACCGAAGTTCTCATCAGGGAGCGGCTCCTCGTACCACAGGTAACCAAGCCGTTCCAGGACGCGACCCAGGCGGAGCGCCTCGTCGTAAGTATAGGGCTGAACGGGATCGGACATGAGTGCAATGTCACTTCCGACAGCGGCATGGACTGCCTCGTGGATCAAGATGTCCTCTGCGATGCTCTTGCCCGGCGGGTGGATCTTGTAGGCCTTGTAGCCGGCGTCCCGCACTGCGCTCGCCTCTGTAGCATAGGCATCGGGACCATCGAGCACAAGTGAGGAGGCGTAAACGGGCACCTCTGATCGCCCACCGCCGAGATAGCGCCACAAGGGTTGGCCAGCTGCCTCCGCACCAAGAAGCCAAAGGCAGCAGTCAATCGGCCCCCAGGCGTAGATCGGGAGGTGGTTCCACCAGCGATCGGCCCTGCGAAAGTCGCTCCAGGCACCTTCCCGATCGAGTGCGTGGCGGCCAATCAGAAACGGGCGCAGGGCAGTAGACGCGTAATGCGCCGTGCCAAGGGCAGAGCGGCCGGCGAAGCCGAACATGGAGGCTTCCCGCCCGCATTCGGTCCGCAGCGTGTAGACAACAAACTGAAGACCCTCTCGTCCCTGGTCTTCCTTGAGCGCGCCAAGCGCCATGCCTTGAGGCTCGACTTGGCAGGCGCGAATATCCAGCCCTGAAATGCGCATCTAGAACTTCCCGAATTGGCGATATGCCTCCTGGGGGTCGACGCCTTCGAGGATCGCCTTGCGGACCTTCGATTCGGTCTGCATGGCCTCCACCGCCGCCGGGATCACCTCGTCCAGTATGGGGCCAGGGATACGGACCATTCCATCCTGGTCACCGTGGAGCCAGTCGCCAGGTTCGATCCGGACATCTCCCATCATGATCGGAACCTCGAACGCGGTCGGCAGCCACATGCCCACAATATCCCTTGGCGTGTGGAAAACACGCCACGACGGGAAGCCGAGCCTGAGGATAAAGCCGGCATCCCTCAACCCGCCATCTAGAACGCAGCCAAGGACGCCTTTGCGGTAAAGGGTCTCGGCTGAAAGCTCGCCCATCTGCGCGATAAGGTGGTTGTTGGGCTGTGCCGTCCAGATGTGACCGGGCTTTGCCTTTGACAGAAGGCCGGTCCAGGCAAGAAGCGTCTCGTGCGGCGCCGCCGTCTCGTCGATGCGTCCCTCCACCGTCCATGCCGGGCCGGTCAGGACCATGTCGGGCTGCAACGGCTGAATCCGTGGCGGCAGGGTGAAGTTCTTGAGACCGCGTGCGCGCAATACGTCGTGGATCACGGACGTGTAGCAGGTCTTCAGCTTGGCCTGCCGTTCATCGTCGTTCATGCGCTGTTTCCTTTCGTTGGTCGACTGATGGCGTCATAATCTTTGCCCGAGTACCGCATCGGGAATGGCAGTCACGAGCTGAGGGAAGACAATTACCAGCAGGAGGACAGTCACGAGCGGGATAAGCATCGGAAATACTTCACGCGAAATTGCTTCCATCCGGATCCCCGACACATTCGACACGACGAACAGACCAACTCCCATTGGCGGTGTCATGAGCCCGATCATCAGGTTCAAGACGAGTACTACGCCAAAATGGATCGGATCAACGCCTACAGCGGTAAGCGTGGGCAGCATGACGGGGACGATCAGAATCATGATGGCGAGCCCCTCAAGAAAAAACCCGATCACAAACACAACGGCGCTGATGATAAGAAGGAGCAAGAGCGGATCATCTGTTATCTCGACGAGAAACGCGGCAGTCTTCTGTGGAACCTGAAGCGTTGTGAGAAGCCATGCGAAGAGGGTTGCCGTTGCTACAATCAAACAGATCGTCCCGGTGGTGCGTGCCGTGGCGATAAGCTCAGTCCAGATCTTCGAGACGTTTAGTTCACGATAATAAAGGCCGAGGAAAAGTGCGTAGATGCAGGCGATGGCAGAGGCTTCTGTGGGGGAGAATACACCCACAAGGATGCCGCCTATGATGATAACGGGCGTGAAGAGCGGCAGCAGCGCCCGACGTGTTGCAAGGCTAGCCTCGGCTAGGCTCATCGAAACCCCCTCCGGCATATTCTTCCGCTTTGCAGTGAGGGCAATCATGATCATGAGCGAACCTGCCGCCATGAAACCTGGAATGATGCCGCCAAGGAAAAGGCGGCCGACAGAGGCATCGGCGATCACACCATAAATGACCATCGGAATCGACGGCGGGATGAGTGGACCGACGACACAGGATGCAGCCGTGAGTGCAGCAGCGTATTCCGTTCGATAACCGGCTGCCCGCATCGCCTTGATTTCCATGGCTCCTAGCCCGCCTGCGTCCGCTACGGCTGACCCGGACATGCCGGAAAAGATGACGCTCGCCATCACGTTCACCTGAGCCAGGCCGCCACGGAAACGACCGAACAGCACTTTTGCAAACTCGAACAGCCTGTCCGTGATGCCCGCTGTGTTCATGAGATTGGCAGCCAGGATGAAGAAGGGAACCGCCAGCAGCGGAAAGCTGTCAAGCCCGCCGGCCATTCGCTGCGGAATGATCACGAGCGGGATGCCGTTGGCCCAAATATACAAAAGCGTAGCCACACCCAGGGTGAAGGCTATTGGCATCCCGAGGATGAGGATTACGATCCAGATGAAACTGAGCCAGCCCATGGTCTTCCCCTAGAGCGAGGGCACGCCGGTCCGCTCGGGACCGTGGCGGATGACATTTATTGTCTGGAGGATGATGCGTACAAACATGATGGCACCTCCAACGACAAGCGGGAGGTATACGACGGCCATCGTCACCTTGAGCGCGATGGACTGAAGCGGGGCGACGATGCCAACCACTTTCCAGCCCTGCACTACAAGAACCGCAAGGAAGCTGGCGATCAACCCGTTGAGAAGAACAATCACCAACTGGCGCACGCGGAATGGCAGGCGGTCGACCATGAGGCCGACCGCAATATGTTCGTGCCGTCGCATGGCCTGTGAAGCGCCAAGGAATACGACCCAAAGAAAGAGGTAACGCGCCAACTCCTCCGACCACGAAAATGGTGTGTTGAAGACGTAGCGGGCGACGACCTGGGCACCGATGGCGGCGACCATGGTACTCAGAACAAGGACGAGGAAAGCTTCCTCTATCCGCTCCAGAATGGCGGCTATCTTGGCGATCATCTTGTTATGCGGTACCGGCGGGCCGCGATAAGCCCGCCGGGTTCCGACTCACTCCACGCCTGCGAGGGATTCGTAAATACCCGCGCCCCAGACATCTTCAAACTTTGCGTGGACCGGGGCCATTGCCGCCACAAACTGCGCCTGGTCAGGTCGCGTCACCTGCATGCCCTTTGAGGCGAGCTCATCGACAAGTTCCGCTTCCTGGTCAATGACACCCTGGCTGTAGGCAGCACCTTTTTCCTGGAGCACTTCCAGGACAACCTGTCGATCCTCTTCAGAGGCAGCGTTCCATGCCGTTTCCGAGACGATTGGGGCAACGAACTGCACGAGATGGTTGGTGAGGGCGAGATGGTCCTGCACCTCATAGAACTTCGCGGCGTTGATCGTGGTGAGCGGGTTTTCCTGTCCGTCCACAACGCCTGTCTGAAGGCTCAGGTAAAGTTCGGGGAATGCCAACGGCGTTGGTGTCATGCCAAGCGCGCTCGCGAACTGGAGGCTGAGGTCGACCTCCGGGACACGCAACTTGATGCCCTCCATGTCAGCGAGGGATTCAATTGGGCGCACGTTGTTCGTCATCTGGCGAGTCCCGTAATACCAGATGTCGAGCACCCTCATACCTGCGCTCTGACGAAGCTGGTCAAGAAGCGCCTGGCCTTGCTCACTCTCAACGAGGCGCTCGAGGTGGGCAAAATCGCGGGCAAGGAACGGCGTCTCGAGGACCGAGAGCGCTGGCAGCCACTGCGACATGATACCGGCACCATCGAGTGCCATTTCGGTGGTGCCAAGCTGGATACCGGTAAGAACTTCCTTTGCTGCGCCGATCTGGCCTGCAGGGAATACAACGATCTCGATCCGCTTGTCTGTGCGTGTGGCAATCTCTTCAGAAGCTGCGATCATTGCCAGGTGGGCTGGATGCTCGGCCGGCAAGATATGTCCCATCTTCCACTCGGCTGCGAGCGAGGGACTGGCGGTCCCGAGGGCAAGTGCAAAAAGTGCAGTTGTCGTTATGTATTTCATGGATTTCTCCTCCCTAAGATTGTTCTGGATTGTTTTCATTTTGGCTGACGCGGTCAGTTGCCATTGTGTCCAATATGAAATCTTCGGCCTGCCGTAGATGCATCCGTGAGGACTCCTCCGCAGCATTGGCATCGCCCGCCGCAAGTGCAGCGCGAATTGCGCGATGCTCTGCAATGGTCTCAACAGCGCGTCTCCCACCGCTCGCATAGCAGCGCACCATGAGGGCACGTGCGATCAGTATGTCATGCAGCTCTGTGAGGACCGTGTTTCCGGTGGCCTTCACGATGAGTCGATGGAAGGCTTCGTCTGAATCACTGACCTTGAGCGGACGCACAAAATGCTCACCATCAGAGGCGTCAACAAGGGTGCTGATTGTCTCATCAAGGGCCTCAAGCAACGCCGCTGGAGCTGGGCCGCGGGCGGCGACAATGGCGGCGGCGGCAGGCTCGATAAGGTCACGGCAGCGATAGATGTCGGCAACGTCCTTGTCATCGAAATTCCGCACGACCGTCCCGCTGCGAGGCCGGATCTCTACCAGCCCCTCGCGCGCGAGCTGCCTCAGCGCGTCTTTCAGGGGCGAGGACGAAACGTGCAACTCCTCAGCCAGCTGTTCCACGTTCACTCGCTCCCCCCGCACCAATTCGGCGTTGAGTATGCGACCCCTGAGCTCTGCATGGACGCGCTGTGAAAGTGTGTCTGTCGAGAAAGACATTTCCTATCCTCCGAATCTAGAATTTCAGATTTCAGATTTCCTGTCAATCTATGCCTGACACTTTGCAGAACAACCCGCATAACGGGAGACGCCGGGGGCTTTGTTCCTGTCCTGGCCCTTGAAGAATGGGCCACGTCAAAAACACTTGGGCGCCATGGCACGAAGCTGGGGGAGATGCGCAGCGGCCTTTGTGCCGATGGAGCGGTGTCCCGACCATGGGTCATCCGGCTTGTCGATCCGGCACTTTCCGCCCTACGATTCATGCTTTGCCGACCGTCTGGCGCTGCGAGCCGAGGCCCTCAATACCAAGCTCCATCACTTCGCCGCCCTTCAGGTAGGTTTGCGGCTTCTGGCCCATGCCGACACCTGGCGGCGTGCCGGTGGAAATGATGTCACCGGGCTGCAGGCTCATGAACCGGCTGACATAGCTCACCAGATGCCGGACACCGAACACCATGGTCGCCGTGCTGCCGTTCTGATAGCGCTTGCCGTCCACTTCCAGCCACATCGACAGGTTTTGCGGATCTGCCACCTCGTCACGGGTCACCAACCAGGGGCCTATCGGTCCGAAAGTGTCACAGCCCTTGCCCTTGTCCCAGGTGCCCCCGCGCTCGATCTGGAACTCGCGTTCCGACACGTCATTGATCACACAATATCCCGCAACATGCTCAAGGGCATCAGCCTCCTCGATATATGCCCCGCCCTTGCCAATGATGACACCGAGCTCCACTTCCCAGTCGGTCTTGTGCGAACCGCGCGGAATCTTCACTTCGTCATCAGGCCCGCAAATCGCGCTGGTCGCCTTCATGAAGACGACGGGTTCCTTGGGAACTTCCGCGCCGGTTTCGGCGGCATGGTCCGAATAGTTGAGGCCGATGCAAATGAACTTTCCAACCCGCCCAACACAGGGGCCAATTCGCCCCTTCTCCAGAACAGGAAGGCTTGAAGGGTCGGCAGCAGCGATCCTGGCAAGACCCTCCGGCGTCAGCGCATTCCCGGCAATATCATCAACAATACCAGAAAGGTCGCGTGCACGGCCATCACCATCCAACATGGCGGGTCGTTCGCTGCCGGCTTCTCCTATACGCAAGAGCTTCATCGTCTTCTTCTCCAGTGATCTGTGTTCTTGAGTTCTATGTTTCGATGGTTTGCAGAACTTCGAGCAGCAGCGGAGCGATCATCCGCAAATTCAAGATCTGCAATTGAACCGGGTCTTATCATGGTTGAAAATTCGGGACGGTTTCCAGTCCGGTACTTCCTGTCACGCGCCGCATTTCAGAGCGACCAGCCTCCGTCGATTGCATAGGCTTGGCCGGTCGTATAGGTCGCATTGGAAAGATGCACAGCCAGATCGGCGATTTCCTCCGCCTCCCCGAGTCTGCCCATTGGCTGGCGTGCAATGAAGGCGGCCTTGGCAGCTTCATAATCACGTGTCGCCTTGAGCCGGTCCTGCAGGGAAGGGCTTACCACGGTGCCCGGACAGATCGCGTTGCAGCGTATCCCCTGTCCCACATAGTCGGCGGCCACGGCCTTGGTCAGGCCAATTACGGCTGCCTTGGTCGTGCCGTACAAAAAGCGGTTTGGCACGCCCTTAATGGAACTGGCGACAGAAGACATGTTGATGATGACACCAGCTCCGCGTTCAAGCATGCCGGGCAGGACCGCGCGGATGGTCCGCACCATGGAGCGAACGTTAAGGTCCATGGCGAAATCGAATTCCTCATCCTTCATATCAAGAATGGATCCGGAATGGACAAACCCGGCACAGTTGAACAGTACGTCCACGCTACCCAAATCCCCGACTACGCCTGTCACGCTCTCGGCGCTCAGCACGTCCAGCCTGCGCGTTTGTATCCCTTCAGTGCCGGCAATATGCGCGAGTGCCTCCTCATTGATATCGGTTGCGACTACCTTGGCGCCGGCCGCGGCAAATGCCAGTGCTGTAGCTCGTCCAATTCCCTGCCCTGCCGCCGTGGCAAGAACAGTCTTTCCTTCAAT
>CAZRNL010000052.1:0-3150 GCA_964601395.1 uncultured Silicimonas sp.
TGACGCGGGTCTTGATCTTCTTCTCGACCTGAAGCACCGACATTTCGCCCTGCATCAGACCGTAGACTGCCTCCAGACGCTCGGCGATGACCAGCGTTTCCAGAAGCTTCTGCTTCTGCTCGACTTCGACTCCAAGATGACCCGACACAAGGTCGGCAAGTCGGGCCGCTTCGCGGGCGTCGCTGACCTGCGCCAGCGCTTCTTCGGGAACGTTCTTCTTGATCTTGGAATAGCGCTCGAACTCTTCGGCGACGGACCTGATCAGCGCCTCGACTGCGGCTGGATCGCCCAGCTCCTCCTCAAGAGGCTCGGCCTTGGCTTCGAAGAACGACTCATTCTCGACGAAATCGATGATCTTCACGCGGCTGCGGCCTTCGACCAGCACTTTGACAGTGCCGTCGGGCAGCTTGAGAAGCTGCAGAACGTTGGCAAGCACACCGACGCGGAAGATTCCGTCCGCGGTCGGATCGTCGATCGCGGGATCGATCTGGCTCGACAGCAGGATCTGCTTATCGTCCTTCATCACCTCTTCCAGCGCACGAACAGATTTCTCACGGCCGACGAAAAGCGGCACGATCATGTGCGGGAAAACGACTATGTCCCGAAGCGGAAGGACGGGGAAAGGGGTGTTGAACTGCTCGGTCATGGGTATCCTCGGTTCTGCAAGAAGGTCCGGTCCCGACGTCGGCAACCTTTGGCCCTCTCCGTGTGTCGGCTGTATATGTGGTACGCGCCGAGACGGCTTCAACCACCCGGTCCATTTCGTGCAAGGATGCCCCTGCTGAGCGTCCGGGGCAAGCGAACAGTCGATTTTGCTTATGAAAAGCTGCCCAGAACCGATTTCAACGCCGGACGGGGCCGGGCCGGGAAACGGAACCCGATTTCGCTTGGCACTGTTTCAATTAGCGAAAAATTAAGAACCCCGCCCCAATTTTGCCAAACAAGCCCACTAGCGATGGGCCTGTTACAGCTCAGGGATCGCAGCGCCGCATGTCCGTCCAGCTTCGAGAGAAGATTTACCGCGAACGTCGCAGACTGCTTCTGGTGACGTCACTGGCGTTCCTGGCCGGTGTCATCTTCTACCTGCGAGCGGACCATCGCATCATGGGCGTTCACGTCTCGCTGATCACCGGCGCGATCTATGCCTCGGTCGTTGGTACAACCGCGCTTTTCTTCTGCCTCGTGCTGCCGTCGATGCGCTTCCTGATTGAAGCCGTGGCAGTGTCGCGCCTCGTTTTTTCCGTCTTCGTCTTCAGCCAGCCCCAGGTCGGCTACGCCATCCTCGCGTCACCCTTTCTGACTGCGGCCATAGTGGTCGGCGGCGGCATCGCCATCAGTCGGCTCCTGCATGGAGACATCACGACACGCGCTCCCGGTGGCTGGCGGACAAGGTTCAGCCGCAAAGGCCTTTTTTCACGCCGTCCGGCGCTCTTGCGGGCGACCCCCTGGCAGCACAGGTACGTTGGCTGGATCGACGACGCTGTTCCGGTCCGCGCCTGATCCTCGCCCGTCATCCCTGACCCTTGCGGAGCAACTCCCAGATGTCCCTCAACCACATCTTTCCACGCAAGGCTCCTGCCGCCCCCACAGTGCAGGCGAAAACGTTCTCTCCAGGCCTCGACGTCGAAAAGGCCCTGTTTGTTGGCGGCCTGATCGCCGCGCTTCTCAACCGCGCCGCCGAGACGCACGGTTTCCGGGGCGCCATCCCGGCGCATCCCCACATGGAGGCAACGACGGTCATCTTTGGCAACGACGAGGGCGCGCGTGCGGATTATGGCCTGACGGCCATCGCCAATGCAAAACGCGCCAGCATTACCGTTGCCGGCGCCCTGTCGGGACGTTTGGGATTTCTGGGCTTCGCACCGCTGCACCGGCAGGCCAATGGCCACGAACCCGACTGGAACTTTGAAGACCCGAGAACGCCGATGCGCGCCCGCTGTACCGTAATAGGGGTCACGTTCGACGTGGCCTGTACCGACAACCCCGACCGGTCGGCGACGATCACACTGGAATTGTCGACCTGAATGTGGTGACCAGTTACCGCTCGACCGCGATGTGTTACGGCTGTGCGCTCCGAAACACGCTACTCTAAACACCTACGGCCCGACGGCTTCACCCACGTCGAAAACCCGCAAGGCTGACGAGACAGTCTCCGTCGATACGGTGTAACGCTCAGAGCTCCGGAATATCCCCCTCGGCTCTCCCCGAATGAAACGCCGTCTCCCAGGCCATGAACCGCCCCCCGGCGATCGCCTCCCGCATCCCCGCCATCAGGTCCTGGTAGTATTGCAGGTTATGCCAGGTCAGCAGCATGCCCGAGATCATCTCGCCCGCGCGGAACACGTGATGCAGATAGGCGCGAGAATACCCCCGGCACGCGGGACAGGAACAGCCATCGTCCAGTGGGCGCGGATCATCCGCGTGCCGCGCGTTCTTGATGTTGACCACGCCATGACGGGTAAACGCCTGCCCCGTCCGCCCCGACCGAGACGGCAGCACACAGTCCATCATGTCGATCCCGCGCTTGACCGCGCCCACGATGTCGTCCGGCTTGCCGACGCCCATCAGATAGCGCGGCTTGTCGTCTGGCAGGAATCCCGGCGCGTAGTCCAGAACCCCGAACATCGCTTCCTGTCCCTCGCCTACCGCCAGTCCGCCGACGGCGTAGCCGTCGAACCCGATCTCCCGCAGCGCCGCGGCCGATTCCTCGCGCAGCTCGCGAGTAACGCCACCCTGCATGATCCCGAACAGCGCGTGACCGGGCCGGTCGCCGAAGGCGTCCCGCGACCGTTTCGCCCAGCGCATTGACAGACGCATCGAGTCCTCCACCGCCTTTTCCTCTGCTGGAAGCGCGGGGCACTCGTCGAAACACATCACGATGTCCGAGCCCAGAAGCCGTTGGATCTCCATCGACCGTTCGGGCGTCAGCATGTGCTTCGAGCCGTCGATGTGCGACGCGAACCGCACGCCCTCCTCGGTCAGCTTTCGCAGACCGGCGAGGCTCATCACCTGGAAACCGCCCGAATCCGTCAGGATCGGTTTCCGCCAGTTCATGAACCTGTGCAGCCCCCCCAACCGGTCGATCCGCTCGGCGGTCGGGCGCAGCATCAGGTGATAGGTGTTGCCCAGCAGGATATCCGCCCCCGTGGC
>CAZRNL010000052.1:3160-13045 GCA_964601395.1 uncultured Silicimonas sp.
CCACGCTTTCGGGCATCATCGCCTTGACGGTCGCGGCGGTGCCTACCGGCATGAAGGCGGGAGTGCGGATCTGACCCCTGGGCGTCGAGATCACGCCCGTACGCGCAGAGCCTTCGGTTCCCCTCACCTCGAATGAAAATCGTCCGGTCATCGGTTTCGATTAGGGGAACGGCGGAAGAAACGCCAGTCTGGAAGTCTGCCAACACACGGACCCTGAACGTGACCCGGTGCCGACTCCAACAGCCAGCCTCAGGTGGCGATATCGGTATCGCGATCAGGCGCTGACATTCACGAGTTCCTCGAATCCGCCCCACATCATGCGCATCCCGTCGAATGGCATTTCCATGTCCGCCATGTCGGCCATGTCCCCCTCCATCTTCTTCGCGGCCTCGTCGCAGGTAGCGCGGTCCGGCCAGATGATCCACGAGAAGATAACGGTCTCGCCTTCTTCCTTTTTGACGGCCATCGGAAAGGACGTGACCTTGCCGTCCGGCACATCTACGCCCCAGTTCTCGCTCATCGACAGCGCACCGTACCCCTTGAACATGTCCCAGGCTTCAAGCGCCATCTTGCGGTAGACTTCCTTGTTCTTCTCGGGCACCGCCACGAGGAACCCTTGCACGTAAGCCCTTTCATCTCTCCTGATCGCGATTCGCGAGTTCACCTTGCCGACAAGTCGGATTGAAATCGATATGCTTCGGAATTCTGGTCCCGAACCCGCCGATTTCCGCCACTGCGGAAGTGCGGGGAAGATGCCTTTGCCTCACGTGTGCACGATATAGGATGACCTGCTCTTTACCCGCGCCGCACAAACCTTATATAATCAGTCAACAAATACGGGATTGCTATGACCGCCGAAACGACTGAAACGCTCGAAGGCGCGCCGCTGATCAGGCCGTCGTCCACGGACCACCCACTCTACGAGCAGGTGGTTGAGGCTTGCCGGACTGTCTACGACCCCGAAATTCCCGTGAACATCTATGATCTGGGCCTCGTCTACACTGTTGAAATTTCCGATGAGGGAGCGGTCAATATTTTCATGACGCTGACTGCACCCGGCTGCCCTGTCGCGGGCGAGATGCCGGGATGGGTCGCCGAAGCCGTCGAACCCCTGCCGGGCGTCAAGCAGGTAGACGTCGAACTGACTTGGGATCCGCCGTGGGGCATGGACATGATGTCGGACGAGGCGCGCCTTGAACTGGGGTTCATGTGATGTTTGGCATACCGGGAAAACAGGCGGTGTCGATCACGCCCGCCGCTGTGAAACAGATCGCGAAGCTGATGACGCGAGACGGCCACCAGGGCCTTCGCATCGGCATAAAGAAGGGCGGCTGTGCGGGCATGGAATACACCATGGACTACGCCGACCAGATCGACCCCGCCGACGAGGTGGTCGAGCAGGACGGCGCGCGCGTGATGATCGCTCCGATGGCGCAGATGTTCCTCTTCGGCACCGAGATCGACTACGAAACCTCGCTTCTCGAGTCCGGCTTCAAATTCCGCAATCCGAACGTGGCAGACGCCTGCGGATGCGGCGAGTCCATCAAGTTCAAGGATGTCGAGGAACTGACCGCCGCGCGCGGCTCCGAAGGCGACTGACATGGCGGCCCTCGCCGTCTCGGTCCTCGTGGTGCTGATCCTGTCCTTGATGTCGTTCCGTGCCGACAGGGAGTTCTCGGCGCGACGCCGCCTTCCGATGAACTTCGGCCCTTCGGGAACTGGCTGGCAGGCTCCTCGCAGGCAGGCGCTCGCCTTCTCGCCGTTCCTCGCGCTGATCGTTCTGCTCGCTCTAACGGCCCACGGCCCTGAGCCGGTCCTGCCGCGTGTCATCGTGGTGGGCGCTGCCTTCATCGCCGTCCACCTCTGGCACCTCAGGCTCTGCCGGCGCTCTTGACGTCGGCCAGACCTGCGTCATTGTGCGCTCCCAAACCGACAGGAGACGTGAAACATGCGCAAACTTGCCGCAGGAAACTGGAAGATGAACGGAACGGCCGCCAGCCTCTCCGAGGTTGAAGCGCTGATCGGCGCCCATCCGGCTCTCGCATGCGAAGTGCTGATATGCCCGCCCGCGACCCTGATCGCCCCTATGGTCGCGACGTGCGGAGCGCACCCGGTCGCAGTTGGCGGACAGGACTGCCACACGGCAGTTTCGGGCGCCCATACCGGCGACATTTCGGCGGCGATGATTGCCGACGCCGGTGGCACCTACGTCATTGTCGGCCATTCCGAGCGTCGCGCCGATCACGGTGAAACCGACGCTCTGGTTGCCTCCAAGGCCAAGGCAGCCTGGGCGGCGGGACTGACCGCCATCATCTGCGTCGGCGAAACGCTGGCCGAACGCGAAACAGGTATGACAATCGAGGTTGTCGGGACTCAGTTGGCCGGTTCTGTGCCGGACGGCGCGACCCCTGCCAACACGGTCATTGCCTATGAACCCGTCTGGGCGATCGGCACAGGAAAGGTGCCGACGCTGGACGAAATCGGGGCGGTTCACAACGACATCCGCGCGCGTCTCACCTCCCGGTTCGGTGAAGTCTCAAACACCTGCCGCATCCTGTATGGCGGATCGGTCAAGCCGTCGAACGCCAGTGAAATCTTCGCCGTGCCGAATGTGGACGGCGCTCTGGTGGGCGGGGCTTCATTGAAGGCCGCAGATTTCGGAGGCATAGTCGCCGCCCTGGAAGCTGCCTGACCGTCACTCAGGTAAACAATCGCCCCTTGGTCGCCTTGACGACCAGTTCCGGATGGCTGACCGGCACCATGTGTCCCGCTCCGGGGATCGAAACCCACTCGGCGTAGGGGATCCGGTCGCCAAGTTCGCTGATGATGTCCGCGACCACCGGATGCGACTCTCCGCCATCGATGAATGTGACCGGCATTTCCAGAGCTTCAAGTCGACCCGGCTTCAGTATCCCGGGAAGATCGTCGAACAAAAGCGGATTTCCGGCAGGCACCAGCTCGATACGGTCGGTCATGTAGGCCTTCATGTCGCCAGGCACGTCGGCCCACGGCCGCCCGTCACCCCAGAGCGCGTGGAATTCCTTCACTGCCGTAGCATACTGCGACGCCTTCATCTTTTTCTCGAATGGAGCCAGATCGCGAACGACCTTGTCATGGCCCCAACGTCCCTTGGCCGCCGCAAAGAAGACGGGCTCGATCAGGATGAGAGACGACACCCGGTAGGGACGCTCGACCGCCAGCCGGAGAGCCAGCGCCGCGCCGAAGGAGTGGCCGACGAGCGGAATGGCATCGGTCGGCATTTCGGTCAGGGCCAGTTCAAGCGCCTGATCCGAAAAGTCGCGCGTCCGGTCCCATTCCTCGGCCAGACCATGCCCAGGCAGTTCGATATTGAGTGGCGACACCGACGGACCCAAAGCGTTCAGAATGCCGCGCCAGTTCCCGGCCTTGCCCAGGGCGCAGTGGATCAGCGCAAGCGGTTTCTTCGCCGCCATTCTCAGAGAGTCCCTTCCAGATGGCGATCCAGCTGGTCCAGCCGGTCCTGCCCCCAGAAACGTCCGTCGTCATCGGTGATGAAGAATGGCGCACCGAAAACCCCTGCATTGACGGCATCTTCAAGGTTACGCTCGTAAGTCTCGGCACCCGCAAGAAGCCCGCTGTCAGCAAGCGAAGGCGCAAAGCCGGCCGCTTCGAGGCATGTCCTGATCACGGCATCGTCTGCAATGTCTTTCTCGTCGGCCCAGCAGGCCCGGGTCAGTCCCGCGACCAGCGCGCCCAGGTCACCGCCGCCCGCCTTCTGCGCCGCGATCAAGGCATAAGAGGATGGTGCGGGATTGGTCGGCCAATGGGTGGGTTTCGGGTTCAACGGCATACCGAGGATCTTCGCCGACCGCGCGATCTCGATCAACCTGTATTCCTGCCTTGACGGATGGCGTTGCCCCGGCGGCACGCCGCCCGTCCGCGCGAACAATGCCATGATATCGAGCGGTTTGTAGCTGATCGTGGCACCGTGCCGCGCAGCGATCTCTGCCGGGCGCGTACCCGCCAGGTAGCAGTTCGGCGAAATCGTCGCCAGATAATAGTCGATATGGGGCATTTGGCCTCGCTGGTTCAGATGCAGAGTTTGCCTGACCCTATGCGCGTGCTAAGCGGTGTCAACGTCGCGATTCTGTTACCGAACGCGGAACCAAGCCAGGACACCATCGCCAATGCCAAATCTCCAGGAACCGAAAATCATCTCGGGGAACGCCAATCGTGCACTTGCCAAGGCGGTTTCGCGTCGGATGTCGATGCACCGGGGAATGACGGTTGGCCTCGTTGATGCACGTGTCGAGAGGTTCAATGACGGCGAGATTTTCGTCGAGGTCTTCGAGAACGTGCGTGGCGAAGACATGTTTATCCTGCAATCCACGTCGAACCCTGCGAACGACAACCTGATGGAGCTTCTCATCATGTCGGACGCGCTCCGCCGCTCGTCGGCACAGCGCATCACGGCCGTGATCCCCTACTTCGGCTACGCCCGGCAGGACCGCCGCACCAAGGCACGCACGCCGATCACGGCCAAACTTGTGGCCAACATGATGGTCAGCGCAGGCATCGAGCGGATCCTGACGATGGATCTGCACGCCGCCCAGATCCAGGGTTTCTTCGATATTCCCGTCGACAACCTCTATGCCTCGCCCATCTTCGCCCTCGACATCAAGCATGCCTTCCGAGGTGTCCTTGAGCAGGTAACCGTGGTGTCCCCCGACGTGGGTGGCGTTGCACGCGCGCGCGAACTTGCGCAGCGGATCGGTGCGCCGCTCTCGATCGTCGACAAGCGGCGCGAAAAACCCGGCGAGATTGCTGACATGACGGTGATCGGGGACGTCAGGGACCGTGTCTGCATCATTGTCGACGACATCGTCGATACCGCCGGCACGCTCTGCAAAGCCGCCGAGGTTCTGATGGAGGGCGGCGCGAAAGAGGTCCATGCCTACATTTCTCACGGCGTCCTGTCCGGACCCGCGATCGAACGGGTATCGAAGTCGGTCATGAAAAGCCTTGTCATCACCGATTCCATCGAGCCCACGAAAGCGACGCTGTCGGCATCGAACATCCGCATCGTGCCCACTGCTCCGATCTTCGCCCAAGCGATCCTGAACATCTGGCACGGCACCTCGGTCTCAAGCCTATTCAACCACGAGACTCTTGAGCCGATTTATGACGGAATGTACTCCGCCGCGTCCTGAGCCACGTGTTTCATCTTGCTGAAAATATGCAGCTTCGACACGCGAAACCGCGACTGCTGACTCAGCCGATCAGGTCTGCCAGAATGGCAAGCATCAACCCCAACGTCGCCACTAGCGCCAGCACATAGTCCGCAGGCACAGCGTCCTCGGTTCCGAACAGGAACGCGACAAATCTCTTCGACATTCAGACAGCCCCCCAGCCATTGAACTCTATTCCGAACTTATCGGTCAGGGCGGGAGGCACCAGTTTCAATTCGGAAACAGATCGTTGATATCGACACCCAGTGACAAGGAGTCTCCTTGCTTTTCTGCAGTTGCAAAGTAATTTAGTTTCAATATACTGGTATCAGGCGTTCAAAAGTTGCGAAGGAATTCTTCGATGCTCGACAATCAGCTGCGCGGCACCATCGTCATTGAGGATCTCGAGGTCGGCATGGTTCGCAGCCTGACAAAAGAGGTTACCGATCTCGACATCGAGCTTTTCGCCCAAGTATCGACCGACCGGAACCCGGTGCATCTGGACGACGCTTACGCGATGGATACGATCTTCGGCGGACGCATTGCCCACGGGATGCTGACGGCTGGCCTTGTCTCGGCGGTGATCGGCGAGCAGTTGCCCGGACATGGAACGGTCTACCTCGGCCAGTCGCTCAAGTTCCTTGCGCCTGTCCGCCCCGGCGACGTGGTGACGGCGGAAGTCGAGGTGTTGGAGATCGACTACGCGAAGCGCCGCGTCCGGCTTGACACTCGCTGTCTTGTGCGGGGCAAACCGGTGCTCAAGGGCGAGGCAACCGTGCTCGCCCCATCCGCGAAGTTCGACTGACGCCAATCACGGCCTTGTCCCCGGCGACAGGCCGCGCTAACCGGCCTTCCATGCACATTCACCGCGACACGAGCTATCTGACCGAGGCGGACCAGGGCGCCACAGCCGCCATTGGCAACTTCGACGGAGTCCATCTCGGGCATCAGGCCGTGCTCAAAATCGCGGCCGAGGCAGTGGATGCGCCCCTGGGTGTCGTCACCTTCGAGCCGCACCCCCGCGAGTACTTCGCACCTGACGCACCGCCTTTCCGCCTGATGAACGCCGAGGCGCGGGCGCATCGGCTGGAACGACTGGGCGTGGCGCATCTTTACGAACTGGCCTTCAACGCCCGGTTGGCGTCCCTGACGGCCGAGGAATTCGCGCGTGACATCCTTCGCCGCCAACTCGGTCTGGCCCATGTGACCGTCGGGGCGGATTTCTGCTTCGGCAAGGGCCGCACCGGTACCGCCGACATGCTGGTGGAGTTCGGCAGGCGTTACGGCTTCGGCGTGACAATCGCCGAACTTGTGGGCGAAGCGGGCAATGCAGTCTCTTCGACCCGCATCCGCGCAGCCCTGACCGATGGCCGCCCCGAAGACGCCGCCCGGATGCTGGGTCACCTTCACCGCATCGAGGGCGAGGTCATCCGCGGCCACCAACGCGGACGCGATCTGGGCTATCCCACGGCCAACATGTCGATCGAGGGCCTTCACCCGCCCCGCTTCGGCGTCTACGCAGTCCGCGTTCGGGTTCTCGATGGCCAGAACGCAGGCGAGTACGACGGCGTCGCCTCCATCGGCGTCCGCCCGATGTTCGGCGAGAACCGCCCGAACTTTGAGACCCACATCTTCGACTTCAAGGGCGACCTCTACGGCGCGCATTTGTCCGTCGCCCTGGTGGCCTATCTCCGTCCCGAGGAGAAATTCCACAGTCTGGATGCGCTGATCATGCAGATGGATGCCGACAGCGCCCGGGCGCGGGAAGTCCTGGACGCCTGACCATTATCTTGCCGTTTTCGCTGTCTAGTAGTTACCCTGTTCGCTTTTTGAACGGGACGTTTTGACATGACCTATCCTTCCGTCGCGCTTCTTGTGGATGGGGATAACATCCCCTCCAGCAACGCAGGACGCATTCTCCGAGAAGCAAGAAGCTTCGGTGAAATTACGGTGTGCCGCACCTACGTCGACACATCCCATGTCTCGGACTGGGAAAGTGCGCCAAGCTTTCGATTGATCCATTCCGGAACCGGCAAGAACTCCACCGATATCCTTTTGTGCATTGACGCGATGGACATTGCTCACAGCGACGCCATCACTCACTTTGTCATCGCATCAGGTGACCGCGATTTCCGTCACATCGCCCACCACCTGCGCGAGCGAGGGAAAAGGATCATTGGGGTCGGCCCTGTAAATGCTGACGAGCGTTTTCGGTTTGCGTGCACCGACTTCCGCACGATCGGTGAACCAACGTCGGACGGAACTGATTCCGGACATAGCGAGCCACCGGACTTACCGGAAGAAAACCAGGAGGTTATCCAGATGATACTACAAAATTTGGAGACGGTGATCAGGAACCATGGGAACGATGGCTGCCGGATCACGCTGTCTCAATTGGGCATCAAGATGAGTTCTACCTACTCTATCTCAAAGGAGGACTTACCTATCCGGCAGTGGAGCAAATTCATTAAAAAATTTGCCTCGACACTTGAAGTGGACGGAAATGAAGTCGTTCTGACAACTGCCGCAGCCTGACTTAACCCCCCTTCCCATCCCCGCCCCTTTCCTCCAAACCTCCCCTCATGACCACCGACCCGATCAACCGCGAAGGCCTGCGCGACCGCTTCTGGGAGCGCGTCCCGCTGAAGAACCTCACGAAGCGCGAGTGGGAAGCTCTCTGCGACGGGTGCGGCAAATGTTGCCTGAACAAGCTCGAAGATCCCGACACGCAAGAGATCGCCTTCACGCGCGTCGCCTGCCGACTGCTCGACGGTGAGACGTGCCGCTGCGCGCAGTACGAGATCCGCAAGCAATTCGTACCCGACTGCGTCGTCCTGACACCGAGAAACATCGCCGACATCGCCTACTGGATGCCCTCCACCTGCGCCTACCGCCTTGTTTACGAAGGAAGGTCCCTTTACGACTGGCACCCCCTCGTCTCTGGCACGCACGAGACCGTTCACACTGCCGGCGTTTCGGTAAAGGGCTGGACTGTGCCCGAGTTCGAGGTGCCGGAAGACGAGTGGGAAGACCATATCATCGAGGATCTCTGATGCATTTCGCCTCCGACAATTCCGGCCCCGTCCACCCGAAGATCCTCGAGGCAATGGCGGCGGCCAATAACGGATGGGCCTGGGGTTACGGTCGGGACGACGTGACCGCGCGCGCCGTAGCCCGAATTCGCGAAGCCTTCGAAGTCCCTGACGCCGCTGTCTATTTCGTCGCCACGGGCACCGCCGCCAACTCCCTGATCCTGGCAACCCTGGCCCGGCCCTTCGACACGATCTTCTGCACCCGTGAAAGCCACATCCACGAGGACGAATGCAACGCCCCCGAGTTCTTCACCGGCGGCGCCAAGCTGACATTGATCGACAGTACCGAAGGCCGCATGGATCCCGCATCACTCGACGCGGAAATGACCAAGCGCGGTGGCTGGGGCGTACACGGTCCGCAGTTGGGGGCGGTGTCGATCACGCAAGTGACCGAGCGCGGCACGCTCTACAGCCTCGAGCATATTCGCGCCATTGCAGAGGTCGCCCATGCCCATGGGGTCAAGCTGCATCTCGACGGCGCCCGCTTCGCCAACGCCTGCGCGGCGCTGAACTGCACACCAGCCGAGATGTCATGGAAAGCCGGTGTCGACGCGGTCACGTTCGGAGGCACCAAGAACGGTTGCATGGGCGTCGAAGCGGCAATTATCTTTGATCCGGCCAAGGCTTACGAGTTCGAGTTGCGCCGGAAGCGCGCAGGGCACCTTTTTTCAAAGAACCGTTTTCTTGCCGCCCAGATGGACGGTTATATGACCGACGATCTTTGGCTGATCCTGGCGCAGAAAGCGAACAATGCCGCAGGACTACTCACACGGGCTTTGAAGCAGACGCCGGACGTGACGTTCCTGCACGAGCCTTCCGCCAACATGCTCTTTGCCGCCTTCCCGCGCGCGGCCCACCGCCGTTTGAAGGAGGCAGGTGCAATGTATAACGTGTGGCAAAGCAGCGTTGAAGGCGAAGCGGATGCTCCCATCGGTGTCCGGCTGGTGCCCGACTGGTCTTGCCCCGAAGCGGACATCGACCGGTTCGTGTCGCTGATCCGCTCGACGTGATATGGAACAAATTGGCGACTTCTGACATTCTGGCATCATGAGATATTTGGCAATTCTGCTCCTTCTACCGCTTGCCGCCTGCGCAACGCTGTCCGAGGACCAGTGCCGTTCGGGCGACTGGGAAGCCATTGGTGCGCGCGACGGGGCCGCGGGCCGTACCGCCGACTACGTAGAGAAACACGCCAAGGCCTGCGTTGACTACGGCATCGCACCTGACCGTGCGCTTTGGGAAAAGGGTCGTCAGAAGGGCCTGCCGCTTTACTGCCGTCCTGACAACGCCTGGGAGGAAGGCGCCGATGGCCGCCGCCTGTCGCCGGTCTGCCCGGCGGCGCAGACCGCTGAACTGCAACGCGCCAACTCGCGCGGCCTGACGTATCACAGGATCGGCGAGGACATCGCCGAAGCAGAACGCGAGATCAGCCTGATCGGCAGCAGGCTTGCCAGCCTTCCCGCCGATGACCCCGAGCGCTTTGCGCTCTTGAACGAACGCAGCCTTCTGCGGCTCGAGATCGTCACGCTCCGCGCACAGCGATCGCACTATCGCTATTAGGTGGTACGGGCGGCCGGACTTGAACC
>CAZRNL010000053.1:0-12886 GCA_964601395.1 uncultured Silicimonas sp.
TGAAACAGGTCCATCTCGCGGCCGAGCCGCCGATGGTCGCGCTTGGCGGCCTCTTCCAGCATGTGAAGATGGGCTTTCAGGTCATCGCGGTTTCTGAAGGCCACCCCATAGATCCGTTGAAGCATCTGGCGCGAGCTGTCGCCGCGCCAGTATGCCCCGGCCACGTTCATCAGCTTGAAGGCATCCGCGGGGACCTGACCCGTATGCTGCAAATGCGGCCCCCGGCCATGGCGCGGTCGCGGTCCCAGACCTCGGTGCGCACTGTATCACGGGCATTGATGATGTCTTTCATCTTCGCCTCGATCAGCCCAAGATCCTCGGGCGTGAACGGGTCCGCGCGATCGAAGTCATAGTACCACCCGTGCTCGATGACCGGCCCGATCGTCACTTTGACGTCAGGCCAGAGCTCCTGCACCGCACGCGCCATGATATGGGCCAGGTCGTGCCGGATCAGTTCCAGCGCCGGCGCATCGTCTTTCATCGTGTGGATGGCGATCTTTGCATCGTCCGTGATCGGCCACGCCAGGTCCCAGTGGGCCCCGTTGACCGTCGCACTGATCGCTTTCTTGGCAAGCGAGGTCGAGATATCCTCGGCAACTTTTGCTGCGGTCACTCCCGCAGCATACACGCGCTCATTGCCATCAGGAAAAGTCAGCGAAATATTGGCCATCAGCCTTGATCCTCGTCGGTTTGGCGCCCACGGAACGCCCGGTTGCGGGTTATCTGTCGCGATTGGTTTTGCAGCGGAGTGCGTCAATGTCAACGGCAAGCGCGTTGTTCGCCCGATAGATCGTTTCCCGGTGAAGAGACATGTGGCGAGGTCCGCAATGGCTTAGGTGTAACGCCCAGATTTGGACGGACCGTGGCGACACAGTCGTCGCGAAAACGGTCGGACGATACCAGAGGACCGAAGACCCATTGCCACTCGGAAGGGATCGGCTAGCCTGCGTGAAGCAAGACGGAGGTACGATGGCGACGACGTTCCGGCACGGTGACATTCGACAACTGGCCTACGACCAGACGGAAGGCGAAGACCCCGGCGTAGTATTTCTCGGCGGCTTCCGGTCGGACAAGGAGGGCACCAAGGCGCTGTACCTTGAGGAATGGGCGCAGCGTCGGGGCCGGGCCTTCCTGCGTTTCGATTACTCGGGCCACGGCCAGTCGTCGGGTGTCTTCCTTGACGGCTGTATCGGCGATTGGGCCGAGGATGCGGCCGCGATCATTTCGGAACTCACGGACGGTCCGCAAATCCTGGTTGGATCGTCGATGGGCGGCTGGATATCCCTGCTCCTCGCGCGCGAAATGCCCGAGAAAGTCGCTGGTCTGGTCACAATAGCGGCGGCCCCGGATTTCACCGAGGACAGCATGTGGGCTGGATTCGATGACGCCCAGAAGCAGACGTTGCTGAAATCGGGTCAGGTCGCCTTGCCATCGGAATACTCTGATGAGCCCTATATCATCACCCGCAGACTGATCGAGGACGGTCGCAAGCGTCTGGTGCTGCGCAATCCTCTGCCTCTTCACGTCCCTACGCGATTTCTTCAAGGCACCGCCGATACGGATGTGGATATGGCGGTGGCGTTGCGGTTGCTTGGCCATGCGGACGGTAGCGACATCCGCCTGACGCTGGTGAAGGGTGCGGATCACAGATTCTCGGATCCCGACTGTCTTGCCCTGATTGTTCATGCGATAGAAGAAGTCACCGCACGCGCGGCGCTCTAGCGGGCGTCCAGGAATTCGTAGAGAGCCCGTTGAGCATCGGTTGTCCAAAGACCGGAATGCCCCCGTCCCGTGATCTCCACAAAACGCTTTTCCCGCGAGGCAGCGAGATTGAAGATCATCCGCCCCATGTGAACAGGCACCAGCCGGTCGTCGGAACCGTGCATCACCAGAAGTGGCTGACGCACCTGGGGCGCGTCTTGCAGGCTGTCCCACCTCTGAGTGATCAGGTGCTCGACCGTTTCGTCGGGAAACTGGCTTTCGACCAGATCCGCGATCGAGGTAAAGGGCGCTTCGAGAACCAGCGCATCCCCCAGACCCGAGGCCGCGAGCCTGATCGCGAGAGCTGTGCCCAGACTTTCGCCATAGAACACAAGCGGCCGCCCCGCTTCCGCCAATGTCAGTGCGACGGCATCCTCGGTCAGAAGCAGTTCCTCGGGTCTTCCCGAAGACCCGCTTGAGCCGCGATAGGCCATCGCCGTCACCCCGTAGCCACGGTCGATCAAGCGGCCGAACCGCTCGACCCTGTCCTTCAATCCGCCCGCGTTGCCGGGAAAATAGATGATGGTCGGGTGGCCTGTCCGGGCCTTTGAATGCCAAACGACCAGACCTTCGCCGTCGGCGGTGGTAAACCTCATCTCGGTCATCCGTCGTTCGCCCGCGACCTCGGGCGAGACGTGAGTGGGATCGAAAGGATAGACCATCGCCGTTTCGAACCGCTCCAGATACCAGGCGAAATAGCTTGTCGCGAGGAACAGGAGCGTGACCTTCAGCATCTAACCCGCGACCTCGTAGGGCAGGGTCGCGCGTCGGTTCGGATCGACCCAAAGCTGGCTTTCAAGTGGCGGAACAGAACGCTGGTGACAATGGCGGCGCTCGCAGATCCTGCACGATATCCCGATTGGTTCAAAGGCATCGCCGTCGGTCATGTCGAGCCCGTCGGAATAGACCACCTCGGCGGCATGACTGACTTCGCAGCCAAGCCCGATGGCGAAACGGCGCACGGGCGTGCGGAAGGCGCCGCCACCTGTCGATACCTCACGTGCCAGGCACAGGTATCGCACCCCGTCCGGTGTCTCGGCCAGTTGCCGCAGGAACTGCCCGGGAGTCTCGAACGCACGGTGGACGTTCCAAAGCGGGCAGGCTCCGCCATAACGGGCGAACTGAAGACGAGTGGCGGAATGTCGTTTGGTGATCGTGCCTGCCTGATCGACGCGGACAAAGAAGAAGGGGACGCCCTTCGCTCCGGGACGCTGAAGGGTCGATAGCCGATGTGCCACCTGTTCCAGGGACGCGCCGAACTGCCGTGACAATCTTTCCAGATCATGTCGCGTCTCACGGGCGGCGGTATGGAACCTCCCATAAGGCATGAGTGCCGCGCCTGCGAAATGGTTTGCCAGACCGATCTTGGCGATGTCGCGTGCGGCTTCTGATTGAAATCGGGCCAGATCGAGCGTCGCTTCGATCAAGTCGTTCTGGGTCAGCAGGGCTATCTGAAGAAGCGCCTGGAATCGCCGGGTCGACTGCGCAGAGCGGGCCGAAAGCCAGAGTGTCTTCTGAGCCGGATCGAACCTTCGCACGACGTTGTCTTCTTCGGTTTCGCGAATCTCGATCCCAAGGGTATCGAGGGCATTGCGGATGGTTTGTTCTGCGGTCCGGTCCCCCGCGAGACGCTCCGCGGCGCGGTCTACGGCATCAATGTAATTGTCGCAGTAGTGGAAGAAATCGCGCACTTCGTCCCACGGAGATGCGCCGGGCCGGACATCGGACTGACCAAGGGCCTCGTCCAGAGAGGCCAGCCTCTCGTTCGCCTGCCGATAGGCGCGATGCAGCGTCAGAAAGGCCCGCGCTATGGTCGGCGCGTTCGATGCAACCAGACGCAAATCGACGACTGGCGGTACTCCGTTCTTGAAGACCGGATCGGCCAATACCTCGCGCAGGTCGCTGACCATCCGCTCACCATCGCCGACGGCCAGCTCGTTCACGTCGAATCCGAACTCCTGCACCAGTGCGAGGATCACCGCGGACGAGACCGGACGATGATTGTTTTCCATCTGGTTCAGGTAGGGAAGCGAAACGCCAAGCCTTTCTGCGAAAGCCTTCTGCGTCAGGCTCATCCGTGTCCGCGTCTCGCGCAGCTTGGCGCCTGCGTAAAGTTTCTGTGCGCTCATCGGGGCTCCCGGCTCACTGGATTTGCAAACCAGCGTCCAAGGTTTTGCTTAACTTGGCAATATGTCAGTAATCTTGGACCCGCTTCTCGCGGTGGCTTACGTAAAGGACCGAGGCAAGGCCGAACAGCATCGATACCGTCATCAAGACAAGCAACGGAAGGCTGCCGTGGCCAAGTTTCAGTACAATACCTGCCGCCACCGACAGCGCTGCACCGCCACCGATCATGATGGCGCTACCCAGGCCTGAGGCGGTCCCCGCCAGATGCGGGCGCACCGAAAGCATGCCGGCGCTGGCATTGGGTATGACCAGACCATTTCCGAGCCCCACGAACGTGCAGAAGCCGAAGAACAGCAGCGCATTGTCCGCGCCCAGTGCGGCCAGTGCGGTCACTGTCACAAGGCCCGCAGCGGCGACGATAGATCCAGTCCGGATCATCCAGTTGATTCCCAGACGTACGGAATAGCGGCCCGAGAGCCCGTTTCCCAAGGCGTATCCGATCGCCGGCGCTCCAAACCCGATGCCCGACTGCAAGGACGACAAACCGTAGACGTTGGAGGCAACCCATGGTGCGCCACCAAGGAACGCAAAAAACGAACCGGACGCAAAGGCAGCCGCGAAGACATAGCCCCAGAACCTTCTTGACCGAAGAAGTTCCGGATAATCGCGCAACTGGTCGGAAAATGTCTTGCCGGTTCCTTCGGCGGTTTCTCCCAGGTCGGCCCAGCACAATGCCAGAACGCCAATCCCCCCCGCAGCCAGAAACCAGAACGTGGCATGCCAGCCGAATGCTTCATCCAATCCGCCACCGATCATCGGTGCCACCATCGGAACGAGGGCCATTCCCATAGTGACGTAGCCGATCATCGAAGCCGCCTGATCCTGCGGTACCATGTCCCGGACGATGGCGCGTGATAATACAAGTCCAACCGCAACCACACCCTGCATCATGCGAAAGACCAGGAAGATCTCCACGTTCGGGGCAGCAATGCAGCCAAGAGTAGCGGCGACGAAGAGAGCCAGACACGCGAGAGTCAGCGTGCGGCGACCATAGCGGTCGCTGATCGGTCCGATAACAAGTTGCAGGACTGCGGTCATCGCAAGATACAGTGAGACCGATAGCTGCATGATCCTGTATTCAGTGCCAAAGTACTCGGTCATAGCGGGAAGTGACGGCAAGAAGGCACTCATGTTCATTGCCGCTATACCGGCCATGAGAACAAGTGTCAGGATGTGGGGCGGGGTCGTCCGGTCAAGAAATCGGACCATCGGTTTCGCATTCATCAGCGAGAATTAGGCCCGCCGTCGCGAACTGTCCACACGCAAGCCGGTGTGCGGAAAGAGTATATTGCCATATTTGCAGAAAAGCGCCTTCACTTTTCGCAAATTATGCAAATTTGCCAAGTTTTTCTTTCCGTCGATCCAATGTCGAGGTACCTCGCGGACTCAAACGGGCGATGAGGCTTGACCATGACCGATATTCTCAAGGAACTGGAACGGCGCCGTGCAAATGCCCGCGCTGGGGGCGGGGCCGCCCGAATTGATGCCCAGCATGCCAAGGGCAAGCTTACGGCCCGCGAGCGCATCGAATTGCTTCTGGACGAAGATTCCTTCGAAGAGTTCGACATGTTCGTCACTCACCGGACGACCGATTTCGGAATGGCTGCAAGCAAGCCTGCCGGGGACGGTGTCGTTACCGGGTGGGGAACGGTCAACGGCCGAATGGTCTATGTTTTCAGCCAGGATTTCACAGTCTTCGGTGGTTCACTGTCCGAGACTCATGCCGAAAAGATCTGCAAGATCATGGATATGGCAATGCAGAACGGTGCTCCTGTCATCGGAATGAACGACTCCGGAGGAGCCCGAATCCAGGAAGGCGTCGCGTCGCTTGCCGGCTACGCAGAAGTCTTCCAGCGCAACATCATGGCATCGGGCGTCGTTCCGCAGATCAGCGTCATAATGGGGCCTTGCGCAGGGGGCGCAGTCTATTCTCCTGCCATGACCGATTTCATCTTCATGGTGCAGGATTCATCCTACATGTTCGTGACAGGCCCCGATGTGGTGAAAACGGTCACCAACGAAGTCGTCACGGCCGAGGAACTGGGGGGTGCGTCGACCCATACCCGGAAAAGTTCGGTCGCGGACGGCGCATTCCGCGATGACGTGGAAACCCTTGCCGAGATCAGGCGTCTTGTCGACTTTCTGCCCCTCAACAATCGAGGCAAGTCACCAGTCCGGCCCTTCTTCGACGATCCGGCCCGGATCGATCACAGTCTGGATACATTAATCCCTCAGAATCCAAATCAGCCTTACGACATCAAGGAACTGATTCTCAAAATTGCCGACGAGGGAGACTTTTTTGAAATCCAGAAGGACTTTGCCGGGAACATCGTCACCGGTTTCATCCGGCTCGAAGGGTCGACCGTCGGCGTCGTCGCCAACCAACCGATGGTTTTGGCGGGCGTTCTGGACATCGATTCCTCGCGCAAGGCGGCCCGGTTCGTCCGATTCTGCGACGCGTTTGAAATCCCCATCCTCACCTTGGTAGACGTGCCGGGGTTCCTGCCGGGTACAGCACAGGAATTCGGGGGCGTCATCAAGCATGGCGCCAAGTTGCTCTTTGCCTTCGGTGAGGCGACCGTGCCCAAGGTAACTCTGATTACACGCAAGGCCTACGGGGGCGCATATGACGTGATGGCGTCAAAGCATCTTCGCGGCGATTTCAACTACGCCTGGCCCACCGCCCAGATCGCGGTCATGGGTGCGAAGGGCGCAACCGAGATTCTCTATCGTTCTGAGCTTGGCGATCCTGAGAAGATCGCATCGCGCACAGCCGAATACGAAGCGAATTTCGCGAATCCCTTCCGCGCTGCCGAACGCGGCTTCATCGACGAAGTGATCATGCCGCACTCGACCCGGCGTCGCGTGTGCCGCGCATTTGCTTCCCTACGATCGAAGAAGTTGGCCAATCCCTGGAAGAAACACGACAACATCCCGCTTTGAAGGCGCATCGCACGAATGAGAAACCCTTCGAAATACGGTGCGCGTACTGTACGCCGCCTGCCGATCGAAAGCAAAGCCGCGCATGTTCTTGCCGGTCGCTCTCGGAAAGGCCGGATAGTGAGTCTTTCCGGCCACACGTCCGATCGAAATTACTTCCCGGAAGACCTCGCAAGGCACTCGGATTCAATGTATTCTATGCAGCAGTTATCCGCCTATCCCAAAGCTTCCGTATTGGGCAATTGGCGTGGGTCGGATAGCGTCACATTGGTCGCCAGTCTTGGCGGACTTACAAACATTGGTCGCCGTGAAGAATACACGGGGCCTAACGAACGAAGGAGGCAGTCATGTCCACTACCATCAAATCGATCCTGGCCTTTGGCCTTTTCACTCTTGCGACCGCCTGTGCTCAGCAGGAAGAGGTTGTCGTCATTGATCCCGCGCCGATCATGTCAGAGCCTGCATCGACCAAGTACTGATCTTGCTATCATGTCGGGTGCGCCTTCGCGCACCCGACAATCCATGGCCCGCCCGCAAGAGGGTCTGCCATGCTGAAGCACAAAGGCTTCCCAGGCCGTTTCCCAGGTACAGATTTCCAGTTCACCATCCGGCGGGGCAATCCCAGGGGTGTCACCAAGCTTGTCTGCCGTGAACGGTATGCCGACCGGCGACTGGCGGACCGCAACGCCGATGCGGCATTCATGGCCTGCCTTTGGGATTATTTCGGAGACCGGCCATTCGAGCGCGGAAATCTGGATGCGGGCCGGTTGAGCTGGCTCTTCGGCCGTGAGGTCGTCGCGGCCGAAGATCCTTTCGACCCGGAAAGCTACGACGCTCTTTTGAGAATTGACGAGGCGCGCGCACGCGCATCCTTCCCTGAGGCATTCGACGGGACATGGGTGGCATGATTTCGCCGGCGTCGAAGCAAAGACGGCAAAGAAGCGCCGTTTATCAGGGGGCGATTTCGTTTTCCTTTCCTGGAAGCCAGATTCGCGGAAGAGTGGTTCCTGAGGCGCCTCCCACAATCGCGAGATACGCCTCGTATTGTCAAAACCGTTACCCTTCCCCTTCAGGGCGGTCTGGCTCACATCCCCGAGCCAGACCGTCCGCACCGCCTTTTCTTGGGCGATGTGCCGCTTATTCCCTGAGCTTGATGCAGATCACACTTGTGGACGGGCATTCATGTAATGTCATTGTCAGTTCGGGGCAGGGCGCCCTCCAACAAAGAGGCAAACGGACATGCAAAAGAAACTCTCTTTCCTTGCGGCGGCAGCAGTACTCGGGCTCGCAGGCTGCAACTCGGGCAGCGATATCGAACGTGCAATCGTTGGTGCAGCCATTGGCTGCGCCGCAGGCGAGATTCTCAGTGACGGTGAGTGCATTACCGGTGCTGCCATCGGCGGTGCTGCGGGCGCGTTGGCGAACGACATCTGATATCGCGCCCTTCGGGGCTATCGACAGTAAGTCATTGGCTGTGCCGGCAATTCGCCGGCCAGCCTTTTTTTATGTGCGACCCGGAGCTTCCGGGACGGGGAGGGGCACATGTTCAAGAAGATCCTGATCGCAAACAGAGGTGAAATCGCCTGCCGCGTCATCAAGACCGCGCGCAAGATGGGTATCGCGACCGTCGCGATCTACTCGGATGCCGATGCCCAGGCACTTCACGTAAAAATGGCCGACGAGGCAGTTCACATCGGACCGCCACCCGCGAATCAGTCCTATATCGTCATCGACAAGGTAATGGATGCCATCCGCCAGACCGGCGCCGAGGCCGTCCACCCGGGTTATGGGTTCCTTTCGGAGAATCCCAAGTTCGCGCTGGCGCTTGAGAAGGCCGGTGTTGCTTTCATCGGACCACCGGTGAAGGCCATCGAGGCGATGGGCGACAAAATAACGTCGAAGAAGATCGCGCAGGAAGCGGGAGTTTCTACTGTTCCGGGCTACATGGGTCTGATCGCCGATGCGGACGAGGCCGTGAAGATCTCGAACCAGGTCGGTTATCCTGTGATGATCAAGGCCAGCGCCGGGGGCGGTGGCAAGGGCATGCGGATCGCCTGGTCCGACGAAGAGGCACGCGAAGGATTCCAATCCTCGAAGAATGAGGCTGCCTCAAGTTTCGGCGATGACAGGATCTTTATCGAAAAGTTCGTGACCCAGCCGCGCCACATCGAGATACAGGTGCTTTGCGATACTCACGGCAATGGTGTCTACCTGAACGAGCGCGAATGCTCGATCCAGCGCCGAAACCAGAAGGTCGTCGAAGAGGCGCCATCGCCGTTTCTGGACGAGGCTACGCGCAAGGCGATGGGCGAGCAGTCCCTCGCCCTGGCGCATGCCGTCGGTTACGCCAGCGCCGGCACGGTCGAATTCATCGTCGATGGCGACAGAAATTTCTATTTTCTGGAAATGAATACCCGCCTGCAGGTCGAACATCCGGTCACAGAACTGATCACCGGGGTCGACCTCGTCGAACAGATGATACGCGTCGCGGCAGGCGAGCCATTGTCGTTGGCTCAGAAGGACGTCGGCATCCACGGCTGGGCCATTGAAAACCGGCTTTACGCGGAAGACCCCTACCGGGGGTTCCTGCCTTCGATCGGCCGCCTGACAAGGTACCGCCCGCCAGAGGAACTGACCGAAAAAACACGAGCGGTCCGCAACGATACAGGTGTTTTCGAAGGCGGCGAGATTTCGATGTACTATGATCCGATGATAGCCAAGCTTTGCACATGGGGACCTACCCGTGCCGTCGCTATCGAAGAGATGCGAAACGCGCTGGACGCCTTCGAAGTCGAGGGGATCGGGCACAACCTGCCTTTCCTCGCAGCGGTCATGGATCATCCAAGGTTTGTCAGCGGCGACATAACGACGGCGTTCATCGCCGAAGAATACCCCGAAGGGTTTCAGGGCGTGACTCTGGAGGAAAGTGCGCTCCGCCGGATCGCCGCTGCCGCGGCCGCAATGCACCGCGTCGCCGAGATCAGGCGTAGCCGTATCTCCGGACGGATGGACAACCATGAGCGTCGCGTCGGGACGGAATGGATCGTCTCGCTTCAAGGACAAGCGATGGCAGTGTCGATGACGGCGGATCGGCAGGGGGCCGACGTGACCTTCGCGGACGGTCCTGCATTCCGGGTCGAGAGCGACTGGACGCCGGGTGGCACGCTGGCCCGTCTGGAAGTCGGCGGCGAAGCTTTGATCCTGAAGGTTGAACGCCGGACCTCGGGTTATCGCATCCGGTATCGTGGTGCCGACCTTACGGTGACGATCCGCACGCCGAGACAATTTGAGCTTGCTTCGAGGATGATCGAGAAGGTAGATGTCGAGGAAGGCCAGGAGGTGCAGGAAGGACAGGCTCTTTGCACCGTCGAAGCGATGAAGATGGAGAATATCCTGCGCGCGGAAAAGCGGTGCGTCGTGGCCAGGATCAATGCGGGTCCCGGTGACAGCCTTGCCGTGGACGACGTCATCATGGAGTTCGAATAGGTGGCGCAGGCCGCCCTCAACAATCCCTCCGCAGGCGAGCGTACCCAGCTTGAACGGGGTAGTCGCCCCGCCGCTGTTCTTGGTGCCCTGGCTGCGTTCGGTGCCCTGATGCTGGTGGCGCTTTTCAGGAATGGATGGAGTTTCGAGTACCCACTCGATGACGTCTATATCCACCTCGCCATGGCGGAACAGATCGCGAAAGGCGGCTATGGCGTCAACCCAGGCGAAGTTGCCTCGGCGGCGTCATCACCGCTTTACCCGCTTCTGCTGACGCCATTTGCGGATAGCGTGTTTCAGCGCTGGTGGCCCCTGTTATGGAATCTGGCTGCGCTTGTTTTGGCGTCGGTACTTTTCGCGGCGGCGCTGGCGGCTGCCGGTTTCGGACGTGCGGGGATCGTTCTTGGGGCCGCGGCCCCATTGGCATTGTCGATGTATCTCACGGCGTTCACCGGAATGGAGAACATGGCGCACGGCGCGGCAAGCCTGGCTATCGTGCTCGGGCTTTGGCGCTTCGTTGAGACGGATCGGGTCGGCTGGCTGCTGCTCGCAGGTGTTTTCCTCGCTCCGGCGTTTCGCCTTGAAGGCTTGGCGCTCGCACTTGCCGCGGGCGGTGTCGTCGCCATTCTGGGTCGCCCGGGTCCCGGCCTTGGCCTGATGGCGTTGGCTGCATTTCCGGCCGTCCTTTTCGCCGCGTTTCTTCTGTCGCTAGGGCTGCAACCGCTGCCGAATTCGGTGATCGCGAAGTTGGGCGATACGGCTGGGGCGAGCGGTATCTTCGGGAAGATAGGTGCCAATTCTCAGACTTACGGCGGACGGTATCTTCTCGCGCTGATCCTTGTGGTCGGTGGGATCGGTGCCGTGACGTTGCAGAGAAATCGACGTCGCGGGCTTTTCGCCCTGGCTGTCGCGGCGGCCGGTTTGGCGCATCTTGCCTTGGGATCGACCGGCTGGATGGACCGATACGAGAACTATGCCGTCATCTCACTGGTTGCGGCGCTGGCCCTGGTTCTTGTCGACAGCGGTCCCCTGCAGAAAATCCTTCTGATCACGGCTGCCATGGCAGGCGGGCTTCTGACTTACGGCCCCTCCGCCTTGTCGGTCTACGCGTGGAACCCGACCGCGATCGCGGCGCAACAGGGACAGATGGCACGCTTCGCCAAGGATTTCGTCAAGGCTCCGGTCGCGGTCAACGATATCGGTCTTGTTGCCTGGCGGAACCCCAATCACGTCCTTGACCTTTGGGGGCTTGCGTCATCCGAAGCGCTGGGACTGCGGACGTCAGCTCCGGGCGACGGGTGGGCTGGCGAACTTGCCGAAAAAAGCGGCGCCGAAGTTGCGATGATCTACGATCGCTGGCTGGAGACGTCGGTTCCAGCTGCCTGGGTACGTCTTGGAATACTGCATCTTGATGTGCCCAACGCTTTTCTGGGCGGTCCTGACGTTGCGTTCTACGCCACAGATGCAAGTGACGTTGGACGCCTCAGGGATTTGATTCTGGCTTGGGAAAAGGAATTGCCGGTCCGCGCGAGTTTCAGACACGCAGGGGGTGGAGGATGAAAGATTATCCGCCGCTTGGAAGGTCGCGCAGTTCCTGCTGCCGGATCGGCATCTTGTCGATGGACCGCGTCAGTTCACGCACGTCCCAGGGAACGGGCTTTCTGAGCGCGACGCCCCCGTCCTTGCTGATCAAAGTCAGCATGAAGCCCCGCGGACGAAGTTCACGGCGCACATCGGTGCCAGCGCCGGGATCAGTGTCCGCAATCAGGATCACGTCTCGCACCACCAGTTCGTCAATTCTGGAGGTCAACAGTTCGATCTGTCGCCGGAACGCGGGATCGGCGGGCGAATCCGCGAAGATGACAACAGGTCGTGCAATCCACTTGAGTTCGGCAAGGTCGATCTCGGTCGCATCGAAGATGATCGTCTTGTCGGCTACCCAACGCGAAAGAACGTCGTCACCAACTTCCGTCACGTCGTTCGCGATCGCTCCGGTGCCCGCAAGTATCGCGCCCAGAATAATCACATTCCTCAACACGTTGATCTGTCTCATCCTACCTCTTTCGCCAATCAATATATGTCGGATCAGTGGAATTCGTAGAGCGATATTGTCCAACAGCACCGAATTCTTCGTGATGCGCACACAAAAGGAGAGGCCTGCATGAGTGACTGGAAAACACTTGCCGAAAAGGAACTTCGGGGAAAAGGCATTTCCGACATCGAATGGGATACCTTGGAGGGCATTCGCGTCAAACCCCTTTACACCGAAGACGACACGGCCGGACTTGCTCACATGGGCAGCCTGCCGGGCTTTGTGCCTTACACCCGCGGCGTGAAGGCGACGATGTACGCCGGCCGACCTTGGACTATCCGGCAGTACGCCGGATTCTCGACAGCGGAGGAATCCAACGCCTTCTACCGCAAGGCTCTGGCCGCCGGCCAGCAAGGCGTTTCGGTCGCTTTCGACCTGGCCACCCATCGCGGCTACGACAGCGATCATCCCCGCGTCGTCGGT
>CAZRNL010000054.1:0-7055 GCA_964601395.1 uncultured Silicimonas sp.
GTGCTGCCCTCCGAAGGCAGAGGTCACAGGTTCGAATCCTGTCGGGTGCGCCAAAATTCTCAATAAAAACAATCTTTTATGCATCTGGCGTGTTTTGATATCAGGCATTGCTTGTGGGCACGGAAGCAATACGGAAGCAGAATTTTTCCAAAGTTGAGCATTCCGAGCCAAGGATTTGATGCTTGTTTGCAGTAACAATAGATTCGAACCTGCACCTTGCTGCGCCCTGGCGTCGTTGAATCGAACGTCCGCTTCGCGCCGTCATTCCGGTCGTTCGCAACAACATTCGAGGTTCCTGAAAGCAGCCACACTTTGCGGCAAGAGCAAAAAATACATGAGGATGGAAGTCCTGCTTTCGCAATCACCGGAGCAGATGGCGGATTCCCTCGTTCGCAGATCGCATCGGCTTTCGGCGCGGCACCCACACCAACTGGCAACTAGTGCAAAGTACCGCGTCCGGGGCACCGACGCTCACTGAACTGGCGATGGAGACGCATTAGATCCCGAGGCAATAACCGGCGGTCTTCAAACAATGGTTGTGGAAAGGTACGAACGGTGTCCTCCTGGTACGCCAGACTTCGATCAATCCGGTACCCGCACCTCAGGCATCGCTGCCAGCAGGCTCCTGGCGTATTCGCTTCTCGGCGAATCGAAGATCGCCTGAGTGTAGCCTTCCTCCCTGATCTCGCCACGATACATGATCGCAACCCGATCGCAGATATAGCGGATCACACCCAGGTCGTGGCTTATAAAGAAGTAGGTCAGGCCGAGGCGGGATTGCAAGTCGATGAGCAGGTTCAGCACTTGCGCCTGTACCGACACGTCGAGCGCAGAGGTCGGCTCGTCCAGCAACATCAGCGACGGCCCCGGCGCCAGCGCGCGCGCGATGCAGATGCGCTGTCGCTGGCCGCCCGAGAACTCGTGCGGGTAGCGGTAAAGATGCTGCGGGCCAAGACCCACCAGATCCAGGAGCTCTGCCGCGCGGTCAGTCCGCTGGCGCTTGTCCAGACCCAGTGCCCGCCGGTGAATCAGCATTGGTTCGGTGACGATGTCGTGAACAGACATGCGCGGATTGAGAGAAGCATAGGGATCCTGGAAAACGATCTGCACCCGCGCCCTGAGTGCCCGGAGTGCCGCCGGGCCGAGTTTCGCCATGTCCTGCCCCTCGAACAGGATACGCCCCGAGGTTGGCGTGTCGAGACGCAATATCTGCCGTGTCAGCGTGGTCTTTCCAGAACCGCTTTCGCCGACAAGGCCAAAGCTTTCGCCCTTTCGCACGGAGAGGGTGACTTCGTGCAGGGCGCGAACGCCAGCTGTTGTCCCGAACATCCCCCGCTGGGCCGGAAACTGGCGCGAGACGCTTTCGATCTCAAGCATACCGCATCTCCTGCACGACCGGACATGCCACCAGATGACCGCGCGCGCGTTCATGGCTTTCGGGAACCTCGGCGCAGGTCGGGCGGGCCAGCGCGCATCGCGGCGCGAAACGGCAGCCTTCCGGAGGATGGACTAGGTTCGGAACCGCGCCGGCCAGCCCCTGAAGGTCGCCGCGGGCCACGTCGCGCGTGGGAATGGCGCGTAGCAAGGCTTGCGTATATGGGTGCGCCGGGTCGCGCAGGACGTCACGGATCGGTCCCTTTTCGACGATGGTGCCGGCATACATGACGGCAACATGCGTGCAGGTTTGCGCAACGACGCCAAGATTGTGGGTGATCAGAACGACACCCATGTCATGCGCGGTCACCATCTGCTTCAGCAGTGCCAGGATCTGCGCCTGTACCGACACGTCCAGTGCGGTGGTCGGTTCGTCCGCGATCAGTAGGTCCGGCCGGCCGATCAGCGCCATGGCGATTAGCACGCGCTGGCGCATGCCACCAGAGAACTGATGCGGGTAGTCATCAAGGCGCGATTCCGCCGCCGGGATGCCGACCTCGGTCAGCATGCTCACGGCAAGCTTGCGCGCTGCTGCGTGGCGGGCGCGGCGTCCGGCGCCGGGTTTCAGCCCCAGGATCGAAGGATCGTGCCGCGCGGCGCCCAGCGCGACGTCGATCAGTTGCGTACCAATCCGGAAGGACGGGTTCAGGTTGGTTGTCGGGTCCTGGAAGATCATCCCCACCCGCCGCCCGCGCAGCGCACGCATCTGCGCCTCGTCGAGCGTCAGCACGTCCGAGCCGTCGAGCAGGATCTCGCCTTTGGTGTATTCGGCCGGCGGGGTGCGCAGGAGCCGCGACACCGAAAGCCCCGTCACCGACTTGCCACAGCCGGTTTCCCCGACAAGGCCCCAGATCTCGCGCTTGTTCACCTTCAGGGAAACCCCGGCGAGAACCAGGGCCGCGCCTTCGAAGGAATGCATCGACAGATGTAGGTCCCTGATATCCAGCAGAGCCGTCACTTCAGCGCCTCGCACGTGGGTCGAGGACGTCGCGCAGACCGTCGCCCAACAGGTTGAAGCCGAAAACGGCGAGGAACATTGCCAGCCCCGGAAACACCGCCGTCCACCAGAAATCGGGCATGTAGCCGCGCGAAATGGACAGGAGCGTGCCCCATTCCGGGGTTGGAGGACGCACGCCAATCCCGATGAAACCCAGTGCCGCAACAGTGAGGATGGCGAACCCCATGTCCAGCGACATCTTGACGATCACCGGCGAGACGATGTTCGGCAGGATATGGCGGAACAGCACACGCGCCGGGCTCGCGCCGATGGCCTGCGCGGCGGCGACATAGACCTCCTCGCGCGCCTGCAACACCTCGCCGCGCACCAGGCGGGCATAGCCAGGCCACCAGGCCAAGGCGATGGCGATAATCATGTTGACGAACCCCGGTCCCAGCGCTGCCGCCACGGCCATCGCCAGGACAAGACTTGGGATGGTCAGCATGAGATCGGAGAAGCGCATCAGCATGTCGTCTACCCAGCCCCCGTTGAAACCGGCAAGCGCACCAACGATCACCCCGAATATGGTGCCGATGAAGACCACGGCGAAGCCAGCGGCAACCGACACCGGCGTACCCGCCATCACCAGCGAAAGCACGTCCTGGCCCAGTTCGTTGGTCCCGAACGGATGCGCGAGCGACGGTGCGGTGAACCGGTTTGCGGTATCGACACCGCCCGCGACATGTTCGGGATAGGGAGCCAGAAGTCCGCCGAAAAGGGTGAAGAATAGCACCACCGCGACCATGCTGGCGCCGACCACCGACAGGCGACTCTGGCGGAAACGGTACAGCGCGCGGTGCAGGGCCTCGGCCCGGGCGCTGCGGCGGGTATCTTGCGTCGCGTCATTCATTGATAGCGCACCTTCGGATTGATGACGCCGTAAAGCACGTCGATGACGATGTTCGCGATGACGAAAAGCGCGCCGATCACCAGCGCCACGCTGACAACCGGCATGAAGTCCTGCGCGACGATGGCCGAGGTCGCGTAAAGTCCGATGCCCGGCCAGTCGAAGACGGTTTCCACGAGGACGGTACCACCCAGGAGCCAGCCGAAATAGAGGCCAATCACCGTCAGCGACGACGAGATGGCGTTGCGCAACACGTACTTGAAGACGATCAGCCGGGGCGAGAGGCCGATCGCGCGCGCCGTGGTCACGTAGTCCTGGTGCATCACCTCGATGGTCGAGGCGCGCATCATCCTGAGAATTGTCGCTAGCGGCGAAAGCGACATCGCGATGGCCGGCATTGCCAGGTAGCGGCAGGCGACGGTGAAGCCTTCCCAGTCGCCGGCGAAAAGTGCGTCGATTGTATAGAAACCGGTGACGCTTGCTGGTGGCTCCCAGATTATCGGAAACCGCCCGCCCAGCGGCAGCCACATCAGCCACATCGCGAAGCACAGCTGCAGGAGCAGTCCCAGGAAGAACCGCGGCATGGAGATCGCCGCCACCGACAGGATGTTGGAAAGGTAGTCGGGCCAACGGTTGCGCCAGACGGCAGCCATCAGCCCCGCCGGGATGCCGATCACGATGGCGAGAAGCAGTGCCGCAAGCACCAGTTCCAGTGTCGCGGGTAGATAGGTCGCAAGATCTTGCGCCACTGGCCTGCGAGTGAAGATCGATGTGCCAAAGTCGCCCTGCAGCAGTCCCGAGAGGTATGTCCAGTATTGCATCACCAACGGCTGATCCAACCCGAATTCTCGGGCTAGCGCCTCGATTTCCGCCCGCGTCGCATTCGGACCGGCGGCAAGCGTCACCGGATCTCCCGGCAGCACGCGGGCGATCACGAACATGACGACCGTCAGGCCGAAGAGTACCGGCAATACCAGAAGGAACCGCCTGAGGATGAACCGCAGCATTGCGTTTGGGCCTCGCTTGGACAGATGGAACCGGGCGCGGAGGTGCCGCGCCCGGACAAGAGAACGTTAAAGCGACAGCGGCCAGGCTTCGATCGCATTCGAGGCGACCGGTGTGAAGGCAAAGCCCCGCACTGCGTCTCGTAGTCCCAGGCGCCGCTTTTCAAGGACGCCGAAGATGTCCGGGCAATCGGCGACCAAAAGTTCCTGAAGCTGGCGGTAGATTTCTACCCGACGGGCAGGGTCGATCTCAGTCCGTCCCGCCTCGATCAGGGCATCAGTTTCAGGGTTTTTGTAGACCGCGTTCTGCCAGCCGCCATTGCGCGAGGAGTGGTAGGCAGCATAGGCGATGTTGTCGGGGTCGCCGTAGTTGGCCGTCTGGTAAACTGGGAAGAGATCAGGAAAGGTCTCGGGGGACTTGCAGGCCGCCACCATGTCCGGCCAGTTCATGGGAGTGATGTCGAGCTGGATGTTAAGCGCCTTCAGGCTGTCCAGCAGGACAAGGGCCCAGCGGCGCTGTTGCTCCAGACCGTTCACGTGCACCATGCGCAGCGTGATTCCTCCCTCGGGCGTCGCAGTCATCGCCAGATGCTTGCGCGCACGATCCAGGTCTTGCCGATAAATAGCCAGATCTGGATTGTGTCCCAGAATTCCATTCGGCAGCGGACCGACCATCAGTTCCGCATAGCCCGAGACTTCGAGCATCGCCTGGTAGTTCATGGCATAAGCGACGGCCTTGCGCATGTTGATGTCGGCCATCGGTCCGTGCGCCGTGTTCATCTTGATCGAGAAGGTACGGTATTCCGGTTCCAGCACTCGCACGACGCCGGTCGCGCTTTCCAGCGCATCCATATCCTCACTGGTCAAATCGACGGCGATATGCACCTCGCCTCGCTGCAGCATCAGCCGTTGGGTCGCGGTTTCGCGCACGATTTGCCAGATTACGCCATCAAGGTTGCCGCCACCCGCTTGCCATGCTTTTTCGGCACGCTGCAGTTGGTAGAGCGCCCCTGCCTCGGCCCGGCGTACAGTGAATGGGCCCGAGCCTGCGACATTGGCCTGTAGCCAGGCTGCGCTGTCATCAGCGCCGGCATTTGCCTCGGCCTGCGCCTTGGACACGATGAAGATCCACGGAATGACCTGGAGGAAGGCGGCAAAGGGGCTTGCGAGGTTAAAACGCACTCTATTGGCGTCCACGGCCGTGATGCCTTCCGGGGTCACGATGCCGCGGATCATCCAGCTGTTGCCCTTGGCGAGCCGGAGCGCGCGCTGAAACGAGAAGACGACATCATCGGCGGTGACGCGCGAGCCGTCGTGGAACACGGCGGCGGGGTTCAGCGCGAAAGTATAGGTCTTGCCGTCCTCGCTGACCTCCCACGACTGCGCGAGCGCGGGCACCGGCTCAGGCGGGTTCCCCGAAACGCGAACCAGCGGATCATAGGTGTTACGCAGGAAGAAGCTGGCCGAATAGCCTGTTGCGGTATGAGGGTCGAAGTTCGGAATATCCTGTCCTGAGGCGATGATCAGGATGTTGCGCCCGGATTGTGCGAACAGGTTCCGTGGGAAAGTGGCGGTGGCCAGACCGGCACCGGAAAGCGCCAGGAAACTCCTGCGCGAAAGGGTATTCACATCAATGATCGACATAAGAGTCTCCTTGCTGGGTTGATCCGGCCGGATCGCTCCGGCGGGTTTGTTGATCGTGTTTCAGGCGATTGCCACGTGTCCTTCCGTCGCGGTTTCATTCGAAGGGTGGAAGCGGCGGACATAGTCGAGTGTGACATAGCCCAACCGCAGGTCGCGCTGGACAAGCGCGGCATCACGTTGAGAAGGGTCGCCGTAGCCGGCGCCGCCGGCCAGGATGAGTTCGATGCGCTCTCCCGGCTTGTGCAGTTCCACCAGCTTGCCGGTGCCGCAGTCCTCGATGATCGTATCGTCGGCATCCAGCACACGGCCGCGGGCTGTCCCTCCCGGCTGGCCGCCGAAGAGGCCCGGGATCGCATTGTCGACACCTTCGGGAAAGACCGAGGCCAGTGTCGGGCGGCCGTCGCCGAGGAGTTTTCGGAACACCACGCGCTGGCCCAGTCCGCCCCGGTGTCGTCCGGCGCCACCCGAATCGGCGATCAACGCCTTCTCTTCGACCAGGATCGGCGCCCGGCTCTCCATCAGCTCGATCGAGGTATTGGCTGCCGATGTCGGCCACAGGAGCGCCGAATGCCCGTCACCCCGTTCAGAGCCGCCCTGGCCGCCGCCGCAGAACAGCAAGTCGGAATAGAAGTCGCCGTCGGCGTCCTGGCCATAGACCGTCGCAGCCACCGCAAGTCCGGTAAATGCCTGGACATCGCCCGGCCGGGCCTCGGCCAGAGCCTTGAAGATGTTGGGGGCCAGGTACCAGCCGGTGCGGGTGCGTATGTTGACAGATGCGGGATAGGTGCAGTTCAGGATTGAACCCTCGGGCGCCTTTACGGTGAATGGCCGGTAGCAGCCGGCATTGCCGCGCACCTTGGGTGTCAGCATGCACTTGAGCGGATAGGTTGCGTGCGCCGAGGTGTAGTTCAGCGTGGAGTTGAGACCACCTTGCGCCAGTTGCGGCGGCGCCCCCTCGAAGTCTATCTCCATCGCGTCGCCGCGAACGCGGATGGCCACCGGATAGGTCATGACCTCACCCAACGGATTGTTGGAGACGGTGGCGGAATAGGTGCCATCGGGGATGGACCGGATGGCATCGCGCATCGCACCTTCGCTGAGTTCCTGCACCACCTGTGCCAGCGCGCCC
>CAZRNL010000054.1:7065-12602 GCA_964601395.1 uncultured Silicimonas sp.
TCCATCCCGTATTCGGCCATGAATGTTTCCAGCCGCTCGGCGCCGATCACATTGGCGGTGACGAAGGACTGGATGTCGCCGATCACCTGCTCGCCGTTGCGGACGTTCTGGGCGATCATGCGCAGCAGGGTTTCGTTCGGTACGCCGGCATCATAGAGCTTCATGGGCGGTATCTGGAGGCCTTCCTCGTAGATTTCGCGCGCCTTGAGCGAGTCCTTGGTACCGCCGATGTCAGAGACGTGCCCGACTGTCCCCATCAATCCGACCAACCGCCCTTTGCGGAAGGCTGGCGTGACGATAGCGATATCGAACAGGTGCCCGGCGCAAAGCCAGGGGTCGTTCGTGATCAGCACGTCGCCCGGTTTCAGGGTCGCGGCCGGATAGCGTTCCAGCAGGGCTTTTACGGCGCGCGGCAGGGTCAGGTTGAAGACCGGCATAGCGCGTGGGCTGTGAGCCAGCGTCTCGCCATCGGGATCCAGCAGTTCGCAGGCAAAGTCCTGCGCTTCCGAAATCACCAGCGAGAAGGCGGTGCGACAGACGGTCTGCCACATCTCCTCGACAACGTTCACCAACCGGCTCCACATGATTTCCAACCCGATGGGATCGGCCTGGATGACGCGGACAGCCTCGGCCCGGCTCATGCCGTCGGTAATGCGCGTCTGCGCAGCCTGCGTGGCGGCAACCTCGATGCAAAGGTTCAGTGCGTGATCGACCCGAACGCGGTCGTGCGGACCGACGACGGTTGTGGATTCACGTTCCTCGATGATAGCGGGACCATCGATCCGGTCGCCAGGGACCAGTGCGTAGCGGTCATAGACCGTGGCTTCGTAAGCGCCATCAGCGAACCAGGCGCGGCGGTGCCCCTTGACGCGACGGTCGGCCGCCGCACCGCCGGCAGCGCCGGTTACGGAAATTGCCGGCTGAGGCGCAATGCAGCGCAGACGGAAATTGACTGCTTCTATCCGGGCACCGTCGAAGACCTTGGTATAGCGCCCTTCATAGGCCCTTGCGAAGGCTTCGCGGATTTCGGGCAGGCTGCCAGCGTCAATCGGGCCTGCCGACAAAGGAACCGAGATGTCATGCATCTGTCCCACCAGTCTCATGTCGGCGTGAACTTCGACGGTGATGTCGTCGTCGCCGACGCCGGCAGATGTCAGATGGCCTCGGCCCTCCGCCTCGAGTTCCCGCAGCAGCGCATTCAGAGGTGTTGCATCGAAATTGTCTGTAAGTTCAATGCGATGTGAGCGCACGCCTTCGAAGCTAAGTGGCGCAACAAGGAAGCCAAGCGCGGACGCTGCGCCTGAGGCCGGCGGGATGATCACCTCGGCCACGCCCATCGCCCGGGCCACGTTCACCGCGTGGGCGGGACCCGCGCCCCCAAAAGCGACCATTGCATAGTGGCGCGGATCCTTGCCTTTCTCGACCAGGTGGACGCGGGCCGAGGCAGCCATGTTTTCTGCAACGACCTTGTGGATGCCGAGAGCAGCTTCCTCGATCGTCAGGTCGAGAGGCGTCGCAACCGTTGCAACGGCGCGGCGCGCTGCGTCCAGATCCAGTGTCATCTGCCCGCCCAGGAAGAAACCGGGGTCATAATAGCCCAGCACCAGATTCGCGTCGGTCACCGTGGGCTGCAACCCGCCCAGCCCGTAGCAGGCCGGCCCCGGGTCGGAAGCCGCGGAATGCGGTCCGACCTTCAGCAGGCCGACCTCGTCAATCGCCGCGATGGAGCCGCCGCCCGCGCCGATCTCGATCATGTCAATGACCGGTGCCTTGATCGGCAGGCCGGAGCCTTTGGTAAAGCGGTGGACGCGCGCGGCCTCCATCATCGGGGCGATCTCGGCCCGACCGTCCTCGATCATGCAGGCTTTGGCAGTTGTGCCCCCCATGTCGAAGGAGATCACATCCGCGCGCCCTGCAAGATCGCCGAACAAGGCGGTGGCCAAGCCACCGCCCGCAGGTCCCGATTCAAGCAGGCGGATCGGCAACTCGCGCGCCGTTGCCAGCGAGACCAGCCCGCCTGCGGAGTGCATCAACCTGAGCGCCCCCGCGAAACCGCGTTTGCGCAGCTCGGCCTCCAGCCGTTTCAGATACCGATCCATCAAAGGCTGCACATAGGCGTTGGCGCAAACCGTGACGGTACGCTGATATTCGCCCATTTCGGCGACCACGTCCGAGGATATGGACACCGACACGTCGGGTGCAAATGAGCGGATCAGTTCGGCCGCGCGGCGTTCATGCGCGGGGTTGGCATAAGAATGCAGGAAGGCGACCGCAATGGCCTCGCACCCCGCAGCCACAAGTTCCCGGGTCGCGCGGGTGACGCCCGACTCGTCCAGAGGGGTCAGAACCTCGCCTTGGGCGTTGAGGCGTTCAACGACCTCGATCCGCCGGTCGCGCGGCGCCAGCGGTTCGGGGAACTCGACGAACAGGTCATAGATATCGTAGCGCTGCTCCGTCCCCATTTCGAGAATGTCGCGGAACCCGGCGGTGGTGATCAGGCCCAGCTTGGCGCCTTTGCCCTCGATTACTGCGTTGGTGACAAGAGTCGTGCCATGCACCATTTCGCCAACGTCGGACAGCGCGATGCCGCGCAGCGCGACCAGTTCTTCCAGTCCCTTGAGCGCGGCTTCGGCTGGATTATGCGGTGTGGTCAGGCGCTTGTGCAGCGTGACGGCGCCTTCAATACCGTCATAGAGGATGAAGTCGGTAAATGTGCCGCCGATATCGATTCCGACACGCCACCGTCCTGTATTGGCTGATCCGCTCATGTCCGTTTCACCTTTTCAAGGTAGTCCTGTCGCCGAGCGCGGCCGCAACTTCGGCCGCGCCGTCCAGCAACATCGTTTCAATGGATTTCTTTTCTTCCTCAGTGGCCAGCGCCGCCGGGTAGACAATGCAAAGGGCAACCGCCTCGCCCGTCTCCGGGTCACGCACCGCGACCGAGAGCGCATCGACTCCGCGCGTCGATTCCTGGCCGGAGAACGCGACACCGGTGCGCCGCACCTCGGCCAGGCGCGCCAGCAGTTCGTCCACGGTCTGCGGCGACAGCGGCGAAGGCGGCTCGATCCCTTCGGGGAATATCGCGCGCACCTCGTCATCCGTATAAAGCGCGAGCAGAGCCCGACCGGTACCACTTCCATGGGATGTCAGGCGGCGGCCGATGTTCGAAACGACGCGCAGCGCATGCGTGCCGGGCTGGTCGGACACGGCGGCGACCTCGGTGCCGATCAACTTGCTGACATAGCCGGTATGGCCCGTCGCGCCGCTGATCTTCGCCACCACCTCGGAGGCGCGTTCGACCAGGCTCGACGACCGGCGATAGCTGACCGCCGCGTCGATGATCAGCATGCCGGGCCTGTAGCGCTTGGTGTCGCCAATGGTTTCCAGCAACCCCGCATCGCGCATCCCCCTGAGCAGCCGGGAGGCATTGCTTTTCGGGATGCCGAGCTTCTCGACCGTGTCCATGACAGTCAGTTCGGTGCATTCGGCACCGAAACAACGCAGGACGGCAGCGGCGGAGTTGAGGATACTCATGGCTTTACAAGTTGCATAGAATGGAACCAGGGTTCTGATTTTTAGAACTATTCATAAATAGTTTAGCCTTTGTCAACCGTCTTTCTCGCAGCCCCGCACACCGCACCCATCGCGCCTTCCAGCCGAATGGAGGTGCCGGTACTTTCTGTCGCTATTACGGGCTCTTGCCGGCGGGCCATCGCGGTGACAGTCTGCGGCACAGTGCCGAAACGCAGCCCCCGGATACCGTGAACCATGCCGACACTGCCACGCATCAATACCTTCGCCGACGACCTGACCGCGCTGCGCCGCGACTTCCACGCGCATCCCGAACTGGGGTTCCAGGAGCACCGGACCGCAGCCCGCGTCGCCGAACTCCTGGCGAGCTGGGGCATTGCCGTCACGCGCGGGATCGGCGGCACGGGCGTGGTCGGCGTGCTGGAAGGGCGCGGACCTGGCCGGCGCATCGGCCTTCGCGCCGACATGGACGCACTGCCGATGGACGAACTGACAAACCTGCCCTACGCCTCGAAGAACCCCGGCGTGTTCCATGGCTGTGGCCATGACGGGCATGTGACGATGCTGCTGGGAGCGGCACGCTATCTCGCCGAGACGCGGAATTTCGATGGCAGCGCGGTTTTCATCTTCCAGCCTGCCGAGGAAGGGCTCGGTGGCGCACGGGCCATGCTCGCCGACGGACTGTTCGAACGTTTTCCATGTGAGGAAATCTACGGGATGCACAATTCGCCCTACCAGCCCCATTCACGGCTCAGCGTGCGTCCTGGCCTTGCGCAGGCCGGGGCCTGCTTCTTCGACATCCGGATCGATGGGCGCGGAGCACACGGGGCCATGCCGCATATGGCCCGCGACCCGATCACAATTGGTGCAGGCCTCGTGAAGGAGCTTCAGGAGATCATCGCGCGCAACACCGACCCGCTGCATGCGGCAGTTCTCTCCATCACCGTGTTCAGGGCCGGGTCGGCGCACAACGTGATTCCAGACCACGCCGAACTCGCAGGTACCTTCCGCTATCTCTCGTCAGCGGATCGCGACATGATCGACACGCGTATTCGCCAGGTCTGCGCCGGATTGGCGCTGGCCCATGAAGTGACCGTCACGCCCGCCATCCGAGAGGTCTTTGGCGTACTGTCAAACGATCCGGGATGCGTAGATGCGCTGATCGACGTCGCTCGCGACATCGTCGGCGATCATGCCGCCGCCGACGCACCGATCACAATGGGATCCGAAGACATGGCCGATCTGCTCAACGTGGTCCCTGGCGCGTTCTTCAATCTCGGGCATCACGGGACGGTTCCGCTGCATAATCCCTCCTTCGTCTTCGATGATACCATCCTGCCGGTCGGCGCAAGCCTGTTGGCACGTCTGGTCGAATGCAGGGGGAAGCCGGCATTCTAGTAGGAAATGTCCGGAGCTGACCTTGCACGCAAGGCTCGGCCTTCGCTCCCGAATGTGCCTGGAAAATCGTGCTTTCGTCAGTAGAGAAGTCAATCGGTAGGCCCATCCCCTCCTGCGATTGTTCAAATCACTTTCATTGCGGCGCACCGGTTCACAATTGGATCTGAAGTGGACTTTTCGTGTTCGTCTTCGATCAGCGAGCTTGGTCAATCGCCGTAACGCGCGTCACCTGCGTGAATGTCCGCTTCATCTGTCCGGCCGCTGAAACCTGCCAGACCGTTGTCGGCCCCATTTCTGACGTTCAGAACATCAGCTGTGCTCAGCGCGATACGCCTCTTCCAGCCTCCATCCCGATCCCCATTCCCTTCCTCATTCGCATTGCTTGCTGCCATGGCACGAGCGCGAACTGCTTGCCATTTTGCAGGACTGCGAACCGACCGGACGCCAAGCGGACTGAGCGGTTGATTTGAACGCCAGATCGTCCAAGTTCCGATGCCGCGACATGTTCCATTCCAGTCGACTTCGCCAACGACGCCGCCGTCTTCGAAACCTCGCGCCGTGTGAGTTCGTCCAGCATGCGGCGCCGGGCTATGAGATGGCCGTCCTGT
>CAZRNL010000055.1:0-12469 GCA_964601395.1 uncultured Silicimonas sp.
AGCGTCTTCCGCTACATCCAGCTGCCGAAGATGAAGACGGTGCTGACCATCGCTATCCTTCTGAGGTTCATGGACAGCTTCAACATCTACACCGAGCCCTTCGTGCTGACGGGCGGCGGTCCCGGAAACTCGACCACGCTGCTGTCGATCGACCTCGTCAAGATCGCGCTGGGGCAGTTCGACCTCGGGCCCGCGGCGGCGATGAGCCTGATCTACTTCGCGATCACGCTTCTGGTCAGCTGGGTCTTCTACACCTTGATGACGAAGGATGACCGGAAATGAGAAAAAGGTCAGTCATCCCCATTCTCTACATCGCGTTCCTGATGCTCCCGATCTACTGGCTGGTGGCGATGTCGTTCAAGACCACCAACGAGATCCTGTCGGGCTTCTCGCTGTTTCCGCAGACCTTCACGCTGGACAACTACAAGGCTATCTTCACCGATCCGACGTGGTATTGGGGCTATATCAACTCGATCCTCTACGTGTCGCTGAACATGCTACTGTCGGTGGCCGTGGCGCTGCCCGCAGCCTACGCCTTCTCGCGCTATCGCTTTCTTGGCGACAAGCAGTTGTTCTTCTGGCTTCTGACCAACCGGATGGCCCCGGCGGCTGTCTTCGCTCTGCCATTCTTCCAGCTTTACTCGTCTATCGGGCTATTCGACACGCACCTTGCGGTGGCGCTGTCGCATACGCTGTTCAACGTACCGCTGGCGGTCTGGATTCTGGAAGGTTTCATGCGGAGCATCCCGAAGGAACTGGATGAGACCGCCTACGTCGACGGGTATTCGTTCCCGCGCTTCTTCGTGAAGATCTTCCTGCCCAACATCAAGGCGGGCGTCGGCGTCGCGGCGTTCTTCTGCTTCATGTTCTCCTGGGTCGAGATGCTGCTGGCCAAGACACTGACCGCGGTCGAGGCCAAGCCCATCGCGGCGGTGATGACCCGCACGGCGTCGAGCGCGGGCTACGAGCTGGGGCTTCTGGCCGCGGCGGGCACGTTGACGATCATTCCGGGCGCGATCGTGATCTGGTTCGTTCGGAACTACATCGCGCGCGGCTTCGCGATGGGGAGGGTCTGACCATGCTGCGTTACCTGCCGCTTTTCCTGCTTGCGCCCGGTCCGCTGTTCGCCCAGGCGCAGGCCGGATGGGGAAATGTCGGGCAAGCAGAGGAGCAGGGATTTTCCTGGACCGACCCGCTCTGGCCCGAGTTCTGGATGGCCTGGACGCCTGCGACGCTTGCCGTCTTCGTTGGCATCTTCTCGGCCATCCTGCTGATAGCGGTGCTCGAAGGGCTGTGGTTGCGCGATGGGCTCGAACGCAAGGGCGTGCTCGGCCTGACGACAACGCTGGGGGACCGGCTTTTCATCACGCTTCTGGGGGCGTCGTACATCTTCCTCGCCTGGCTGGGCTTTGTCGGACAGCCCGTCTGGATCCCGCTTTTCATCGCGATCGGGTGGGGAATTTTCGTGTTCTGGAAAGTTTAGGCTTCGCGGCAGGCGAATTGAGTGGTCTTGTGGGGAAGGGGAGCGAGTAAACGAGTGGAACGAAACAGACCTATGCGCAAAAGAAAAAGCGGAGACCTTCTGACGGAAGTCGAACTGGAGTTCATGACGGAACTCTGGGCGTTGGGAGCAGGCTCGGTCCGGGATGTACTTGACCAACTGCCGCCGGAGCGCAACCTGGCCTACACGTCAGGCGCAACGATCCTTCGTATTCTCGATGAGAAGGGCTTTGTCGAAAGCCGCAAGGAGGGAAAAACGCTCGTCTATACTCCACTTCTCCAAAAAGACAACTATCAAACCCGTTCGCTGCAGAACCTGTCCCGCACCCTGTTCGATGATACGCCGGCATCCCTTGTCGCGCGCCTTGTCGATGATGCGAGACTGACGGCATCGGATCTTGAGGAAATTCGGGCGCTGGTGGAGAGGAGGCTCCAAGATGATAGCGATGAAACCGGCCCTTGATCTGTTCATAGACGCCAACATCGTGTTCCTGTTGGCGTTCGGTCTTTGGGCAATCGTTCAGGCGGCGATGAGCCGCACGCTTCTGCGGCACAATTATCCGGCGCAGCTTCGGCTGATGAAAATGTCGCTTCTGTTCACGATCATCAGTCCGGCCATCGCACACATCGGTGTTTTCGCCAGCCAGAGCCTTTGGCCCAAGACGCCGATCACTGTAAGCGATATTGCCGTGGCCGCCTATCTGCGCGGCGAGATCGCGCTGCCCGCAGTAAAATTCGAAGCTTTGCTCAACGCGCGGGGACAGTTGCTCGAAGAGCTTTTCAAAGGCCAGGTGCCCTGGCTGACTGGCCTCATCGTGATCCTGATGGTCGCGGCTCTGGTGCAGTTCGCGCGGATGCTGGTATCGGCCTTCAAAGTCGGCGGCGCCGTCGAGCGCAGCTATCTCTGGCGGCGGATCGGCAAGGTCGACATCCGCCTGTCGGATACGGTGAGCGTGCCTTTCGCCGCGCGCGGGCTTGTCCGTCGCTATGTCGTCCTGCCCTCGACGCTGGTCACCCGGCCGACCGAGTTGCGTCTTATCCTTGCGCACGAACTTCAGCACCTGCGCGACGGCGATGTGGAATGGGAATTGGCCTTCGAGATGATGCGGCCGCTGATGTTCTGGAATCCCGCCTTCGGGCTTTGGAAGCGGTCGTTCGACCGGTTGCGCGAGATGAGTTGCGATCAGACGGTGATCGCGCGCAACCAGATTCCGCCACGCGACTATATGGACTGTCTGCTGGGGTTCTGTGAACGCCACATCAAGGGCCCGCTGCCACGCGCGATGCATGTAGCGTTTTTTCGGCCCGAAGACCGTTCGGCCAAGGAGGCCTTTGCGGATCGCTTGCTGGCGCTGGCCAATTCGCCGGGACGGGGACGGATGCGGGCGGCGGTTCCGGTTCTGTCCGCGCTTGTGGCTATCGGTGTGTCTGTCGCAGCGGCCTCGGTGCGACAGCCCGGTGACTGGAGCCAGGACAGGCTGATGCTGTCGACCATCATCAACCTCGAACGGCTGGAGGCGATCAACCGCCGCTATTGAGGGATGCCGCGTTGCGCCCGCAGGCGCGGTGTTCAATTCTTGTCGACAGGTCGCGACCGCATCCGCCGCGCGGTCTCGCGCTCCGCGCGCTTGCAGCGCATCGGAGGCAGGTCCCGGTCCATCAGGTCCATGTCTTCCAGAACCATGTCGCCCATCTGTTTGAAGGCCTGGTCCAGCGCACCTGCGCGATGCGCCGAACGCAGAAATCCCGCCTGTCGCCGCGCTCGGTGATCCAGGGGCAGCGGCTCCTGTGGAAAGACATCGCTTGCGGCGACAATGTCGCCTCGTCCCACCGCGTCGAGCATTGCATCGAAGTCGACGACATCGGCTCGGCTGAGCAGGATGAATGCCGCGCCGTGCCGCATGCGCGCGAACTCGGCAGCGCCGAGGAAGCCGCGATTCTCGGTGGTCACAGCCGCCATGACGAAGATGAAGTCCGACGTCTCGAGTACTTCGTTCAGGGTCGAGGGCTTCACCATGTGGTCTCTGAGGATTGAGGGCGGCAGCCACGGGTCATGGACCTTGACATTGCAGCGGAACCCGGCAAGCCGCTGACTGAGCGCCTTGCCAAGGTCGCCGAAACCCAGGATGCCGACATCGGACCCGGACAGAAGACGCGCCGCCGCGTTGCCGTCACCGCCCCATTTTTCGGTGCCCGCCTGAAAATCCGTATCGGCAGCGGTGATGCCGCGCGCCAGGTCTATCGCAAGGCCGATTCCCAGCTCAGCGACCGGCCCCGCAAAGACCGAGCCGGTGGTCAGGACGTGGATTCCCCGAGAAAAAACCTCGTCATAGGGCATGTTTTCGATCAGGTTTGACTCGACATTGAGAATGGCGCGAAGCGACGCCATCCGGGCAAGCGTCTCCGACGAAATTGGAGGTTGGCCAAGGATATACCTAGCTTTGGCGAGCACCTCGTCTTCGAGTGTTGCGACCATGTCGGCTGTGGTTTCGATCAACGCGTAGCGTGCCCGAAGGTCGCTCAGCCGTTCCGGCGTGAAGATCAGGTCAAGACTGCGCGGTTCGGGAGCGCAGATCACAAGCGGTTTGGTGTCGGAGTGCATCTGAGGTCCTTGGAGGGTCAAAGAGGGGTGATTACTTCGGTGAACGAGCCCGGAACCGCCCGAACGACGCGCGCGTCACAGGATCACGACCTGGCCGGTGCGGATGCTTCTGTCTGCGGCAAGGCAAATCTCCAGTGACGAAACGGCGTCGTTCATGTGGTCGGTAAGGTCGATGTCTTCTGCAATGGCTTTCAGGACAAATGCCTGCTCGGCGTCGCACAGATCCTGATGCCCAGGCTCGTCGGGCAATTCGATCAGCGTGTCGCCCTCGATGCGGTGAACCAGAAGGCCGCCAACCTTCGTGTGAGCGTCGACATCCGAAGACTGACCCCTGGCCGCGTCGGTGATCGAAACCGATCCGGAGGGGCAGATGACATCCTTCACGAAAAAGGCTGTCTCCGACATCATCGGTCCCCATCCGGCTTCGTACCAGCCGACCGATCCGTCTGCGAATACCACCTGAAGCTGGCCATAGTTGTACATGTCGGCGGCAATCTCGTCGGACAAGCGAAGTCCGATACCCTGAACGCGGACCGGCCTCGACCTCGCGATCTGGCACATGACATCCACGTAATGCACGCCGCAGTCCACGATGGGCGACATGGATTGCATCAGCGACTTGTGTACGGCCCATTCCGCGCCACTGGATTGCTGATTGAGGTTCATTCGAAAGACATAGGGGCCGCCAAGGTTTCGGGCTTCCTCGATAAGCCGAATCCACGAGGGATGATGACGCAGGATGTACCCGACCACCAGTTTGCGCCCGGTGTTGCGCGCGACGCCGACCACCGCTTCGGCGTCGCTTACGGTCGTGGCGAGAGGTTTCTCCACGAAGACGTGTGCGCCCGCGTTCATCGCACGCATGGCGAAGTCGGCGTGCGTGTCAGGATAGGACGCAATGACCACAAGATCGGGGGCGGTCGCGAGCGCCTCGTCATACGAGGTGAAAAGCGGATACCTGTCCAAAGGCGCGCCGGGCACGGCGCCTGACCTGTTGACCAGGCCGACGATTTCGCACGCGGGATCATTATGGTGCGCCAGAGCGTGACTGCGCCCCATGTTGCCAAGTCCAACGATCAGAACACGGGTCATCCGGCTTGCTCCTGCGCTTTTCACGCCAGCTTGCAGCAGCGGACAGGAGGCGACAAGGCCATGCTTGCGATTGTTCTTTTTGCCGCGAGCCGCCAGAGTGGGCGCATGAGTGAAAGCACCCCGAAACAGTCGCAGATGGCGCGTGAGATCGCCGAAATTCCCGAAGCCGTCGAGCGCTTCCTGGCGGCGAACTCGGCGCATGTTTCCGCGCTGGCCCGGAAAGTGGTGGCCGACGATCCGCGCTTCATCTTCACCGTCGCCCGCGGTTCTTCGGACCATGCCGCGACCTACCTGAAATATGTCAGCGAACTGGTCCTCGGGCTGCCGGTGGCATCTGTCGGACCTTCTGTCGCCTCGCTCTACAAGGCGCGGCTTCGGGTCGAGAATTCACTCTGTGTCGCTGTTTCCCAGTCCGGGCAAAGCCCGGATATTCTGGCTCTGGTCGAGGCCTCTAGACTGGCGGGCGCCATGACCGTCGCCGTCACCAACTCCGCGCAGTCCCCGCTCGCGGCCGGTTCGGCGGCCGTGATCGATATCCTGGCCGGTCCCGAGCGCAGCGTTGCCGCGACCAAGACTTTCGTCTCTTCTTGCGTTGCAGTGTTGTTGCTGGTTGCCGAGATGGCGGGCGACAGGGACCTTCTCGATGCCATAAGGGATCTTCCCGATGCGCTTGAAAAGGCGAGGCACTGCGACTGGACGGCGGTGATACAGGCCATTCGGCCCGGACATTCGCTTTATGCGATCGGACGCGGACCGTCATGGGCAATGTCGAATGAAGCGGCGCTGAAGCTGAAGGAGACTTGCCAGCTGCATGCGGAAAGCTATTCGGCCGCCGAACTGCTGCACGGGCCGGTCTCGATCGTGAACATGGGGTTTCCCGTCCTGGTGTTCGCCGCCGCGGACGCCGCCGAGGCGAACACCGCCGAAGTGGCTGACTTGATCGCGGCGAAAGGTGCTCGCGTCTTCGCCACAACCGGTTTGGTCAAGGCGGCCGTCCCCTTGCCCATGGTGCGCACGGGGCACCCGTTGGCCGATCCTCTGGCCCTGATTGTCTCCTTCTTTGGCCTTGCCGAACGCATTGCGCGTGAACTTGGCATCGATCCGGATGCGCCGCGACACCTGAGCAAGGTGACGGAGACGACATAGGGCCATGGGTCCGCGGGCAGCGCGATGACGGCCTGTTAGCGCGACGCATCCTGACGGGGAAGCGATCTGACAGAGCCGACTTTCACCTCCCGGCCCTCACGCGCCGAGGCAATGGCGGCAAAGCCAAGTGCCAGGCTGTCGAGATTGGTGCGCGCCTCGTTCGACGGACTGCGCCCCTGCTCGATGGCCGAAAGCAGTTCGCCCATCGCGCCGCGGAAACCGTCATTGAACCAGGTGCCGCGAAGGTCCGGTTGTGCATCTCCCGCGGCAGTGGCGAGCGTCACCTGCTGCGACCCCAGATCCGGGCCTTCGCTGCGCAGGGAGCCGATGGTTCCGGACACGTAGGTCGTATCCCGAGCGCCGAAAGGAGTAGCTCCGTCGAAGATCAGCGAGGCCTGGCCGCCATCCAGCCGCACCAGTGCCTCGGCCAGCAAGGGAACCTTCGCCGACTGCCCGCTTGCATGAGATTGCGTCGCGACCACGCTTTCGACGCGGGAACCTGCAATGCTCATCAGGAAATCGAACCAGTGAATTGCGAAGTCGTAGAAGATCAGGTCGTCGTGTTCATCGAATGGTGTTCCGGTGATCCAGCCATGATCCCAGTGGATCGACACATGCGCACCGATCACGTCACCGATCAGTCCCGCATTCACCGCCTCGCGCATCCACGACAGGTGTGGGGCCCAGCGACCGTTCTGGTTGACGGCAAGCCTGACGCCCATTCCGTCGGCCAGATCGGCCAGTCGTTCGCCGGTATCGAGATCGAGGACCAAGGGCTTCTGGCTCAGCACATGCTTGCCGGCTTTCAGCGCGGCTTCGATCAGCGGAATCCGGTCGGAAGGGTGCGGCGTGATGTCGACGACCTCGATGGTGTCATCCGACAGGATTTCCGTGACACTGGACGTAACCCTTGCGGCAGGGAAAAACTCCGCCGCTCTCGCTTCGGCCTTGGCCAAAGTCCTGTTACAGATCGCTTTCACCTCCCAGCCTGCCGCGCGATACGCGTCCAGATGGCTTGCAGCTATGCCACCCGCGCCGATCAGAGCTATGCCGGGGGAATACTGTGCGGGTGAGGGGGGCAGGTACGGCAAATCGGGCGCAGTCACCTTCGGCCGCTCGACCGCTTTCAGCGCATAGGTGTCGGTGTCCGGCATGTCACCACTCACGGCAACAGCTCCAGCGTTCGCTTCTCGAGCGCCGACCGGGCGGCCGTGTCGACGATGCGCTGCGCCGTCAGGCACAGTCCGGGATCGAGCGGGCCGGAAATCGGCTCGCCCCGTTCGATGCACCCAAGGACGTATTCGATCGGGTTGGTCCGACCTTCCGGCAACGGCCGGGCGGGCACGGGCCTTGGCTCGGGATGCGCGCGCGTTTGCACCGTGACGTGGTCCTCGTAGTCATAGCTCGACAAGGTGCCGTCCGAACCCACGAAGACGAACCCGCACTTTGGCTGGGGCTGGAACGTCCAGGGGTCGGTGAAGGTACCCCACCTCGTTTCCATCTTGGAAAGCCCACGGGCATAGCGGCAAACGGTGATGGAATGCTGATCCACCTCGATTCCCGGCGTCTGGTCCACCGTCGAGGTGACTTCCAGCGGGGCCTCGCCGTTCATGTACCAGGTGCCGAGTGTCGCGCCGTACCCGAGATAGTCCAGCAGGCTCCCGCCGCCTGCGTCCTTCCTGTACCACCACGAGTTTGGCTTCTGGCGTTCCACCTCTTCCGGCGAAACCTCGACCTTGTCCGCAAGATGATAGAGCGGGCCACGGTTTCCATCGTAGAAATGAATCTCCAGCAAGTCGCCAATCTCACCCGCGTCGATCAGATCCTTGGCCGTCACGTGGCTCGGAACCCAGGCAAGCGGCCAGTTGATGGCCAGCAGTTTGCCGGCCTCGTCCATCGCCCTGATCATCGAACGCGCATCGTCGACGGAGGCCGCGAAGGGCTTTTCCACGAAGACGTGGCAGCCATGACGGGCGAGGTCCCGGGTCACTGCCGCGTGGTCTGCCGTTGCCGAGCAGTTGATCGCCAGATCGGGCCGCACACTCTCCATGCAGGCGTCAAGATCGGTGAAGACCCGCTCCCGAGGGATTCCGAATGTCCTGATCGCCGCCTCCATCTTCGCCGGATCGGGATCGCAGATCCCGGCGATTTCGGCTTCGGGATGTTCGTGAACCAGACGCAGAAGGTCGCCCATGTGCATATGGTCGAAACGGATGCCGGCGATACGAAACGTTGCCATTGAGGTTCCTCTTGTCAGCCTTCGTCGGTCAGGCGGACATACACGGCCGTCACCGCGAGTATGATCGCTCCGAACAGGATGCGCCGCGCCCCTTCCGGCATCTGCAGAAGGGTCAGCATCGTCGTCAGAACCGTCAGGATCAGCGCCCCGACGATGGTTCCCGAATAGCTGCCGCGCCCGCCGAATATGGACGTTCCCCCGATCACTGCTGCCGCGACCGAGGGCAGCAGAAGCGGATTGGCGAGCGATAGCGATGGTGCCTTGATGAGACCGACATACAGCAGCCCGGTGATCCCGGCGATGATGCCCGAGATCACATAGAGAGCCATGTAGACCTGCCATGCCCTGACGCCGGAAAGCCTTGCCGCCTTTTCGTTGTCGCCGAGCGCGTAAAGCAACCGTCCGAAGCCACTGCGGCGCTCGAGGAAGAGGATGAGAGCGGCGAAAGGCAGGAAGAGCAGCAGGGCATTGGGAAACCCTGCAGTGCGCCCCGTGCCGAGCCAGGCGAGGAAGTCCGGCACACTTGAGCCCGTGGCGATGACGCTTCTCTGGTAGACCTGAAGAAACCCGGTCCCGATCAGGCCCGTGCCAAGCGTCATGATCAGGGGATGCACGCGGCAGATCGCGATGCCAAAACCGTTCACGGCTCCGATCAATACGGCCGGGACGAGCGAAACCAGGATCGCCAGCGGCGCACCGAGGGTGCCGACTTGCGTCGCCATCACGAAAGCGCAGATCGTCGCGACAATTCCGGCGGACAGGTCAATTCCGCCCGTCAGCATCGTCAGCGTCTGGCACGCCGCAAGCATCGCCAGCGGAATGGCAAACTTGATGGCGTTGGCAACCCAGCGCTCGTTGACGATGCCGGGGCGCATCATCTCGAGCATGGCCACAAGGACGAAAAGCAATATGATCAGGGGGACAATCGGATAGTCCCGGACGAACCGACCGATACGTTTGCCCAACGAGAGTTCCTGCAGACGGACGTTCATGATCGTCGGCCCCTGATGGCCAGGATACCGCCCAGCATCACCACGACCACCATGATCGTACCTTCGATGATCGTCGTGACGTTCGGATCGACGGACAGAAGGGTCAGGTCCATGCGCACCAGTCGCAGGATGAAGACCGCGATGATCGGCCCCCAAAGGCCTCCGCGCCCACCACCCAGCACCACAGCGCCAAGCACGACCGCAGCGACACTTGCCAGAAGATAAGGGCCGGGGATCGGTGCGCCGATGCCTGTGCTCATCGTCAGCGCAAGTCCACCCATGGCGGCAAAGACGCCAGCGATGGTATAGGCCGCGATCTTGGTTTGCGCGACCGGGACGCCCGACCGGAAAGCCGCCGTTTCGTCGCTGCCGATCGCGTAGATGCGCAAGCCCAGTTTCGAGCGTTTCAGGGGCAACCAGATGACCGAGAGACAGACCACCAGGACAATCAGCGACTTCGGAAGGATGCCTCCGACGTTTCCGACGATCATGTCCTGCAACCAGTTCGCAGCACCGCCACCTGGGGCCTTCAGGATCAGGAGGGCGACACCCTCCCAGACGAACAGCATCGCCAACGTGACGACGATATCGGGCACGCGCGTCAACACGATCAATGTCCCGTTGATCGCCCCCATGGCGGCTCCGAGGAAGAGCACGAAGACCACGATGAAACCGGACTCCACCGGACCCGCGTTCTCCATGAGAACTGCAGCCGTCACGCTGGCCACCGCCATCATGGACGCGATGGAAAGGTCGATTCCACCCGCGATCACCACCACCGCCTGTGCAGCCGTTGCCAGGGCGAAGGGCAGCGCTGCGCGAGCCAGCGATTCAAGACCTGAAGCACCGAAGTTGGGCTGGATGATCTTCGTCATCACCAGCATCACCGCGAGAAGGAGGACAAGCCCGGCGATCCAGCCGTTACGCAGCAGCCCCTTCATACCGGTTCAGCCTTCTTGCTTGCCTCGGTCAGGCCATAGGCGGCCCGCATCAGGGTGGCCTCGTCGGCATCCGCCGCAGCGATCGTGTCGACCACCCTGCCGTTGAAGATCACGACCACGCGGTCGCAGGCGAGTTGCACTTCTCCAAGCTCCGATGTGTAGAACAGAACCAATGCGCCCTGCTCGGCCAGTTCGCGCACCAGGGGATAGATCTGTCGCTTGGTCCTGACGTCGATGCCGCGCGTCGGGTCGAACAGCAAGAGCGTGTCCACCCCTGTAGCGAGCCAACGTCCAATCGTCACTTTCTGCTGATTTCCGCCCGAAAGCCGCCTTACCTGACCTTGAGCACGTGTGTCGATCTGAAGACGCTCGATCGCCTGCGACACGCGCTCGTTCTCCATCCGCCTTTTGACCGGACCCCAGGCGCGAAAGTTCGCCGAAAACGGAAGTGCGATGTTGTCCCGTACCGATTGCTGCATGGCAAGAGCATCCGCGCGGTTTCCCGGGACCAACGCCAGTCCCGCGCGGATTGCGTCCGCCGGGTGCCGAAAACTCGCGGGCACGCCGTCCATCTGGATAGTGCCGCCCTCCGGCGTTCGAAAGCCCGCGAGCACGTCGAACAACTCGTCTTGCCCCTGGCCTTCCAGTGCCACGACTCCAAGGACTTCGCCCGCATGTCCCTCGAACGAGACACTCGACAACTTCGGGCCGGCTTTCAGGTCTTGCACGACCAGTCGCGGTGCCGCTCCTGTCTTCGCCCGCAGCGCATTTCTACCCCCGGCAATCTCGCTGGGCCGGAGTTTGCCCCCCAGCATCAGTTCCACGATCTGATCCTCGACCCCGGGGCCGATCGGCAGATCGCCCACCGTTGCACCGTCCCGCAATACCGTGGCGCGGTCGCAAAGCTCGGATATTTCCGAAAAGCGATGCGAGATATAGATCACCGAGCGCCCTTGCTCGGCCTGGGCGCGAACGACCCGAAGCACGCGCTCGACCAGATCGGTCGGAAGGGCAGCGGTCATTTCGTCCAGAAGCAGGACATCGGGTTCGCTGGCGAGTGCGCGGGCCAGATCGAGCACCCGCAAGGTTGCCAGCGGAAGCTCTCCGATCATCGCATCGCCTGTGACATGACCTATGCCAAGCTCTTCGCACCAATGCCGGAAAGGCGCCGAGGGCGCATCGTTGAGCCGCAGGTTGTCGTCGACCGTCAGGTCGGGAATCAACGACGGTTCCTGATAGACAGGAATGAGACCGGTGTTCCGCGCATCCTTTGGCGATTTCACCACGTATTCCTGACCGCGAAGGCGCACATGCCCCGTGTCAGGCTTGAGCGCTCCGGTCAGGATCTTGACGAACGTCGACTTGCCCGCGCCGTTGGCGCCCATCAAGGCGACGATTTCGCCCCGCGCAAGCTTCAGCGACGCATCACTCAACGCCACGACAGCGCCGAAGCGCTTGGAGACGCCGGCGGCATCCAGCAGAATGTCTTCCGGGTGTCGGGTGGTCATGAAATCGTCCGGTCAGGAGGCCGCGACCCCGCCGCGTGTCTCGCGGCGGGGTCCGGGTCAGTTACTCGCCTGGGCCTTTGCAGGCGATGATTTCCTCCATCGAGTATGTGGTCCAGCCCGGGATCGAGACGCTGACCGGCCATTCCGGATCGAGGTTGGGATTTTGCGCCGCCTCGATCAGTTTCGTGCCTTCTTCGTCATTGTTTGCCCAGATCGACGGATCGACCAGAACGGTCTTCTCGTCTGGAGCCTGGCCATCGAGGATCTGAAGCGCCAGCGTGACGCCCGCGCCGCCGATCGAGCCGGGGTTCGTCACCGCCGCGCCGGTAAAGCCCTCGACATTTGCCAGCTGCCCGACGAATCCCGCGTTGTCCGCACCCACGATGGGTACGAGCGGAACGTCGCTTTCGATGAATGCGTCGACGATCACGTTGTCGATGCCGCTGGTC
>CAZRNL010000056.1:0-12351 GCA_964601395.1 uncultured Silicimonas sp.
CATGCCCCGCCTCGACGGTTTCGGCTTCATCGACGCCGTGCGCAGCCGCGACGCCAACCGCCATACCCCAATCCTGGTGCTGACGACGGAAAGCTCTGCCGAACTGAAAGCCCGGGCGCGAAGCGCCGGTGCGACCGGCTGGATCGTCAAGCCGTTTGCCCAGGACAAACTCATCCGTGCCCTGCGCACGGTCGCCGGGTAGGAGCCGCAGATGTCCGATCCGATGCAGGAGATCATGGCTTCGTTCTTCGTCGAATGCGAAGAACTGCTGGAAGCACTAGTCGATGCCCTGCAGACCATGGCCGATGGTGAGGCTGACGGCGAGACCATCAACGTCGCCTTTCGCGCCGTGCATTCGATCAAGGGAGGTGCCGGAGCGTTCGGCCTTGAGGCGCTTGTGGGCTTCGCCCACCAGCTTGAAACCGTCATGGACCTGTGCAGAGGCGGAGAACAGGCCGTCGATCCCGAGTTGATTGGGCTGTTTTTCCGGTGCTCGGACATGCTCTCCGATCTGGTGCGCGCCTCCCGCGACGGAACTGGCACGGACGCTGCCACGCGCGACGAACTGATCGCCGCTCTCGCTTCCATTTCGGGTACGGGACCGGGCGAAAGCGACGCCGAAGACGTGACAATCGACTTTGCGCCGATGACGATCGATTTCGAAGACTTCGACCTTCTGTCCACAAACAACTCGGAAAACTTCCCTTCGTCACCCAACACGGTCGAGAGCGGTGCTGACCTGATACAGGGCGAGGTCCCTCGGCTTCTGTCTGTGAGCTTCCGTCCGTCACCCGAACTTTATCAGAGCGGCAACGAACCCCGCAGTCTGCTGAACGCCCTGTCGTCGCTGGCGGAATGCCGGATCGATGTTGCCTGCGATCCCACGCCGACTCTGCCCGACGTCGGCACGCTTGGAAGCCGCCTGTGCTGGACCATCGAATTCGAGGCGCCCATCGCCCCCGACGCCGTTCGGGAAGTCTTCGAATTCGTGGAGGATGTCTGTGTACTGATTATAGAACGCAGCAGCCGCGCGACGCTTGTGGACGAAAGCCGGCCCGAGACCGGATCAGTGGCCTTGCCAGGGCCCTCGGCCCCTGCGGTCCCCGATATCCAGCCCCTACCGGCTATGAGACCCTCCCCTACGCGGGATAGTTCAGATACGAAGGAAAATCCGCCGGACCCCGCTTCTTCGCAACCAACCGGGTCCAAGGCGGGCGGCAAACCGTCGGCCACCGTTCGCGTAGATATCGAACGCATAGACAGGTTGGTGAACCTTGTCGGGGAACTCGTGATCAATCAGGCGATGCTGTCGCAATCGATCGCCACGGCAAACATCCCGCAGAATTCATCGACAATGGTCGGACTTGAAGAGTTCCTCCAACTCACCCGCGACATCCAGGAAAGCGTGATGATGATCCGCGCGCAGCCGGTGAAGTCTCTGTTCCAGCGAATGTCTCGCATCGCAAGGGAAGCCTCGGCCGCAATCGGCAAGCCGGTCAGACTGATCGCCGAAGGCGAAGCGACCGAAATCGACAAGACCGCGATCGAGCGACTGGCCGACCCGCTGACGCACATGATCAGAAACGCCGTCGACCATGGGCTTGAAGATCCGGAAACCCGTATACGCAGCGGCAAACCCGAACAGGGTGAAATCCGCCTGAGCGCATCGCATCGCTCGGGTAGGGTCCTGATTCAGATTTCCGACAACGGTGCCGGTATCAATCGCGAGAAGGTCCGCTCCAAGGCCATCGCGAAAGGCCTGGTTCCCGAGGATGCAGCGCTCACCGACGCGGAAATCGACCAGCTTCTTTTCCTTCCAGGGTTCTCGACGGCAGACCAGGTATCAAACCTTTCGGGGCGCGGTGTCGGCATGGACGTGGTCAAGACCCAGATTACCGCGCTCGGCGGACGGGTTTCGATCGAATCCACGGCAGGCGTCGGCACGACGTTCCTGATATCCCTGCCCCTTACTCTGGCTGTCCTCGACGGCATGGTCGTGACCGTGGCGGGTGAAACGCTGGTCGTGCCGCTCGGGTCGATTGTCGAGACACTCTCGCTGAAGCCTGCCGACCTGCGCCCCGTGGCACCGGGCCAGATGGTGGTACGGGTCCGCGAACGTTTCGTGCCCGTGCTCGATCTGGGCGCCGAACTGGGGTACCGCCCGCCCCGTTCCGGTGATCAGGGTGGTATCGCTCTGCTGATATCGCCCGAAGAGGGCACCCTCGTGGCCTTGCTGGTCGACACTATCGACGACCAGCGTCAGGTCGTGATCAAGGGGCTTCAGGAAAGTTATGGCCACGTGCCCGGTGTGGCGGCCGCGACGATCCTCGGAGACGGCCAGATAGCCTTGATTCTGGACCCTTCGGATCTCGTTCAGAGCGCCTCCATTGCGGATGACCCAGTCACGTTCAACAGAAAGGCCTCCTGAGATGTCGGAACCATTTCGCAAAGAGAATCTCCAGTTCGGCAATGTTGCGCAGGGCGAAACCGAATTCCTGTCCTTCGGGTTGGGCGAAAACGAATATTCCGTCGAGATCATGTCGGTTCGCGAGATTCGCGGCTGGACCCGAACGACTTCTCTGCCGCGCTCACCTGGTTATGTGCGCGGCGTCATCAATCTCAGAGGTGCCGTCCTGCCGGTGATCGATCTGGCAATGCGCCTTGGCTTACCCGAAACCGAACCCGAGGACCGTAACGTGATCATTGTTGTCGACGTCGACTCCCGAATGATGGGTCTGAGGGTCGACGCCGTCTCCGACATACTGACGCTGTCGCAAGACCAGCTTCAACTTCCGCCCGACGTAGCCACAAGCCCCGGCGCCCGTTTCGTCAAGGCACTGACGCTGCTCGAAGACAGAATGGTACGGATACTCGATCTGGCCGAGGTCGTTCCCACCGGCAGCGAGATATCGCTTTGACCCTGCGTCTGGAACGTAGAGATGATCCGGGCGTCGGGACCGGTATCGTCACGCTCAGCGACGAAGGATTTCGCAGGATTGCGCGGATCGCGGAGGAAGAAGCCGGGCTTTCGATCCCCGAATCGAAGAAAGCGCTTGTGCAGTCCCGGGTGGCCAAGCGGATGCGAGTGATCGGACTGTCCGACTTTGCGGCGTATCTGTCCCGGGTCTCGGAACCCAGCAATCAATCGGAACGGCGTGAACTGATTTCAATCCTTACGACGAACGTTTCCAGCTTCTTCCGGGAAAGGCACCATTTCGATTTTCTGTCCCAGAATCTCGTTTCGGTCTTCAAGACGAAACTCGACAGTGGTCGACCAGTGCGTATCTGGTCGGCAGGTTGCTCCAGCGGGCAGGAAGCCTATTCGATCGGAATAACCTGCCTGCGCGCCATTCCCGATGCCGCGGAAAAAGATCTTCTGATCCTCGCCACCGACATCGACCCGGCCATCCTCGTTCGTGGCAAGACCGCCACCTACACTGCTGCCGAGGTATCTGTGATCCCGGACGAAGACCGGCGACGTCATTTTACCACAACCGACAACGGCACGACCCATAGCGTCCGAGACCCGCTCCGAAAACTTGTCCGTTTTCGGGAATTGAACCTTCACGCGAATTGGCCGATGCGCATGAAATTTGACGCGGTGTTCTGCCGAAACGTAGTGATCTACTTCGACGAGCCTCATCAACAGCGACTTTGGCCACGCTTCCACGCCGCTCTGGTCCCCGGTGGCTTTCTTTTCGTGGGGCACTCCGAACGCGTTCACCCCCTGGAAGGTTCGGGTTTCACCACGACCGGAGTGACCATGTACCAGAGAAACTGACGGAGCCGCGATCGCCCAACGCCAGATCAAACAAGGACAAACACAACATGTCGCTACGCGAGAAACTCCGAGTGATGGTCGTCGACGATATGGCGACCAGTCGCAGTCTGATCACTCAGGCACTGGATTCCTTTGGCGTTCGCAACGTGGCCACGGCGACCGACGGCAAATCCGCGATTGCGGCCCTGACACGCGCGCCGGTGCATCTGGTGATATCAGACTACAACATGCCTGAAATCGACGGGCTTCATCTTCTCCACTTTCTGCGCAGCACCCCACAGACCCAGAAGATCGGGTTCTTGCTGATCACCGGACGCGCCGATCCGGCGATCATCAACAAGGGCAAGCAACTTGGTATGAACAATTTCATTGCCAAGCCCTTTCAGCCAGCTGACCTCAAATCGGCCATCGAATCCATCGTGGGCCGTTTGTGAAGCATTCGCACCCCCAACCGAGGCCGCGTACGGTTGCCGAAGTCATCGCGGCGATTGGTGATCTGATGCGGGACTGTCACCACCAGTCGCTCGACTTGCAGGATGCAGTGGCGGGAAGCGTTTCGCATGGAAAGGTCACGCCGGAACGTCTGCGGACCTTTCAAAGCCTGGATCACCTTACCCAGGTGCATGCGGACCTGGCGCGCCTCCTGCCCGCCCTTTCCACGGCGCTGCAACAGGAGGTGGCTGCACATGAAAGCCTGGCTACCACATTGCGCCTTGCCTCGCTTCGGGTACGTTTGTTCGGTGCCGACCAAGACGACGCGACGTCCCCGAACGACGCCGGAGACGTGAGTTTCTTCTGACCTCAAGTGAAGTCGGACTGTCGCTCGTGACGCCATCCCCGGCGACGGCCGCAGCAGAGCGTTGGCGAAACCGTCCGCGAAATTTCTCTTCGGGGAAGTCGCGCTCGGGTTCGTGATTGACACTTCCTGCTTGGCGGCACCTAAATTGACCCACGTGGCTTCCCCCGGGGTCAGATGGACTATCACACGCCAAATTCACTAGACGACGCCCTGCGCCTTGTCGGCGGTGGCGACACCACGGTGATCGCAGGCGGGACCGACGTTTATCCGTCCCTGTCCGGGCGTGATTTGGTTCCGCCCGTCGTTGACATCTCGGGGATCGACGCGTTGCGCGGACTGCACCGGACCGACGGCGGCTTGCGGATCGGCGCCCTTACTAGCTGGTGCGATGTCCGCACCGCAGACCTTCCGCCGGCGTTCGATGCGCTGCGATCCGCGGCGAAACAGGTCGGCGGCGTGCAGATCCAGAACGCAGGTACAATTGCCGGCAATCTCTGCAACGCATCCCCCGCTGCCGACGGTGTTCCGCCGCTCTTGTGCCTCGACGCGGCCGTCGAACTGAGCTCTGTGCGAGCGACTCGCACCCTGCAGCTTTCCGACTTCCTGCTTGGGGCAAGAAGAACGGCGCGGGCACCGGACGAGGTTCTGACCGCTATCGTGATCCCGGAGCAGCCGGAAGGAGCGACCAGTTCTTTCTGCAAACTGGGTGCGCGCAGATACCTGGTGATCTCCATCGCGATGGTCGCGGCTCTCTTGCGCCGTGACGCGGACGGGCGCATCGCAGAGGCGCGCATCGCGGTCGGCGCCTGCTCGCCCGTGGCCCAGCGACTTCGGTCGCTCGAGGCCGATCTCGTCGGACAGGATCCATCCGACCCGCAGGTGACGGACAATCACCTGTCATTGCTCTCGCCCATCACCGATCCGCGGGGCACTGCCGATTACCGGCATCGGGCAGTGCGCGAATTGTGTCTGCGCGCCATTCGGAACGCAGGAGGCGCCCGTGGATAAGGCCGCCAGTACCGAGCGCGTGGCGTTCCATCTGAACGGCCAACCGGTCGACCTCGAGGCGCGCAGAGGCGCGCGTCTGTCCGAGGTCTTGCGGCAATCGGCAGGTGCGCGCGACGTCAAGGTAGGTTGCGACGCGGGCGACTGTGGCGCTTGTACGGTGCTTCTCGACGGACAGCCCATCTGCGCCTGCCTGACCCCCGCGGTCCGCGCCAGGGGCCGGCGGATAGACACAGCCGGAGGACTGACGGCGAACGATCCCGACGGGCAGCGACTTGCCCGGGCGTTCCGCGACCACGGTGCCGCCCAGTGTGGCATCTGCATTCCGGGCATGATCGTCTCGGCGGTCGCCCTGCTTCGCGCCACCGCCGCACCCGACGAGTGCCAGGTCGCGGACGCGCTCGGTGGCGTTCTTTGCCGCTGCACCGGCTATCGCAAGATCATCGATGCAGTGCGCGGCGCCCGGCGTGACGTTCCGGCCTGGGACGACAGCTCGACCGGACCCGGAACACGATTGCGACGTCTCGACGGCTGGCCCAAGATCACCGGAGCCGAGGTTTTCGGAGACGATGTCGCCGATGAGGACGCACTCGAAATTCGAATCCTGCGGTCCCCGCATGCCTGTGCCGACTTCACGCTGGGCGACATTGCGGCCTTCCGGTCCGCACATCCGGATATTGTCGCGGTTCTGACCGCGGCCGATGTGCCGGGACGCAACGCCTTCGGGACGATCCCCGGTTTCATTGACCAACCGGTCTTCGCGGTGGAAAGTGCTCGGTTCAGAGGCGAGGCCATCGCGGCACTGATTGCAAGACCAGGCGCTCTGACCGATCAGGCGATTGCGGAGTTCCCCGTTGAATGGGTTCCGCGTGAACCGGTCACCGACACCGGCATGGCGCTGGCGAGAGATGCGCGCCTCCTGCACGCTGACAGGCCCGGTAACGTCATGTGCAAGGGGTTCGTGTCATGCGGCGATGCGGAAACCGCGTTGTCCGAAGCCGATGTGGCCGTCAGTGGCAGCTTCCGCACCGCATACGTCGAACACGCCTACATCGAACCCGAGGCCGGTTTTGCCCGCATAGTTGGCGACCGTGTCGAAATCCACGCCTGCACCCAGGCACCCGTCATGGACCAGGAAAGCGTGGCCGACATCCTGGGCTGGCCGAAGGACAGAGTACGCATCATCCCCACCGCCGCAGGAGGCGGCTTCGGCTCCAAGCTCGACATTTCGGTGCAGCCCTTCCTGGCGCTCGCTGCGCTTGTCACAGGCAAGCCCGTCCGCATCACCTATTCCCGGCGGGAATCGATGCAGTCCACGACCAAGCGGCACCCTGCCGAGATGGATGTGCGGATCGGCGCCGACCGGGACGGACGCTTGAAGGGCATGGTTTTCGAAGGACGCTTCAACACCGGCGCCTACTCCAGCTGGGGCCCGACCGTCGCCACGCGCGTTCCCGTCCATGCCTCCGGTCCCTACCGCTTCGCCGACTATCGGGCCGAAGCGGTTGGTGTCTTCACAAATGGCCCAGTCTCGGGCGCATTCCGGGGCTTCGGCGTGCCTCAGGCGGCGATCGCCCAAGAGAGCCTGTTCGACGAACTCGCCCTGAAACTGAACATCGATCCGCTGGAGTTCCGCATCCGGAACGCGCTCGACAACGGCGTGAGAACGGTCTGCGGTCAGACTTTCCAACAGGGCGTCGGAATCCGTGCCTGCCTCGAGTCGCTGCGCCCGGCGTGGACCTTGGAACGTGCCAAGGCCGACCTCGTCAATGTCCAGGGCGGACCATTGCGGCGCGGCGTCGGCGTGGCGGCGGGCTGGTACGGCTGCGGCAACACATCGATCTCGAACCCCTCGACCATCCGCGCTGGTGTGCGCCCCGACGGAACGCTCGTCTTGCATCAGGGCGCGGTCGACATCGGTCAGGGCTCGAACACCGTCATAACGCAGATCTTCGCGGAAGCACTTGGCGTGCCCGTCTCTGCAATCACCCTGATCGGCCCCGATACCGATCTGACGCCAGATGCCGGCAAGACGTCCGCTTCGCGCCAGACTTTCGTCACGGGCAACGCTGCGCGGCTGGCAGGTCTGGCACTTCGCCGTCAGATTCTCCAGCGCGTCAACGCCGAGGAGGACGCAAACATCACCTTCTCACCTGGTCTCATCGAGATCAAAGACAGTGCAAGCAGTCACCGCATTTCGCTGTCACAGGTGCCGGGTGGCGGTGACGCTTACGTTTTCGAGGCAGTCGAGACCTACGATCCTCCGGCGCGTCCGCTGGACGAGACCGGCCAGGGCGAACCCTATGCCCAGTACGGCTACGCAGCACATATTGCCGTGGTCGAAGTCGATACCGCTCTGGGTACCACGCGCGTCACCGGCTACGTCGCCGCGCATGATGTAGGCCGGGCGATCAACCCTCTGTTGATCGAAGGTCAGATCGAAGGCGGAGTAGCGCAGGGTCTCGGCATGGCGCTGATGGAAGAATATCTGCCAGGCCGCACCGAGAACCTGCACGACTACCTGATCCCCACGATCGGCGACATTCCTCCGATCGAGTCAATCATCATCGAGGAGGCCGACGCTCACGGCCCCTACGGAGCGAAAGGACTGGGCGAACACGTGCTGATCCCGACTGCACCCGCGATCCTCAACGCAATCCGTCACGCTACAGGAGTCCGCCTGACCGAGACGCCCGCCACGCCGTCCCGTGTTCTGGCTGCTATCGAGGCCCTTGGAAATGGCTGAGAAACGCCACCGCGAAGAGAAGATCCGCTGCGATGCCTGCCCAGTGCTCTGCTTCATCGCCGAGGGTCGCTCTGGCGCCTGCGACCGCTACGCCAACCATGACGGCAAACTCGTACGGCTGGATCCGCTGACAGTGATCGAAACCGGCAGCCAGAAACTCGTGCCTTTTCTCGGCGAGAACGCTGCCGACTGGGACGGCGACATCGTTCACGCGGGCCAGCCTTTCATCACTGCCGTCGGCGCGGGAACGACCTACCCCGATTACAAGCCCGCCCCCTTTATCGTCAGCCAGGAGATCGACGGCGTCGACATGATCACCGTCGTGACCGAAGGCATTTTCAGCTACTGCGGCGTGAAGATCAAAATCGACACCGACCGCCATCTGGGCGAGGAACGCGACGTCGTCCGCGTCATGGGCGAGCCCATCGGCCACGTGATGACATCGGAGTACGGCTCGAAGATGCTGTCGCTCGGCGGCGTCGAGCACCTGACCGGAGGCACCAAGTCCGAAGGCCGAGTGACCTGCGACGCTCTCTTGAAGCTCTGCAACCGCGAACCCGTCGAAATGGAGATAGGCGAACCCGGTCACATCGTCAGGGTCGTGATCCAGGCTGGCCACGCACCGATAATAGACGGCGAGGAAGAGCGGCTGATGCGCGTCGGCTGCGGTTCGGCCGCCATCGGCATGTTCGCGCGTCAATGGTTCGGCCATGCCGACGAGGTCGTCGTGGTCGATGACCACATCACCGGAATCCTCTCGGAACACCAGGCGGGCAAACTGCTCGACATCCCGCCCACCGGTATCCGTATCCACGGCCGCCGCTCAACCCCTGGCCGCTATTTCCAGGTGGCCCAGGCTGGCGACGGCTGGGGCGGCACGAACATCGAAGACCCGCTGACCATTCTGAAGCCCTTCGACCCGAAGGTCGCCTGGCCGGGGCTGAAACTGTTCATGGTCTCGACCACCGGCGAGCAATACGCATATTATGAACTCGACGAAGACCTTGTGCCGCAGCCGGCGCGGATCCCACCTGCGCTCAAGGCCTCTGCCGACCGTGTTGCCGAGAACTGCGAACCCTCTATCGCCTCGGTCCTGTTCATGGGCGGCGCGGGCGGCTCTCTGCGAGCCGGCGTGACCGAAAACCCGGTGGGCCTCACCAAATCTGTCCGCGCCGCGCTGACACACGTCACGGTCGGAGGCGCCGAGGCCTATGTCTGGCCGGGTGGCGGTATAACGATCATGGCCGACGTCATGGAGACACCCGAAAACGCTTTCGGGTATGTCCCCACTCCGGCACTGGTCGCACCCATCGAATTCACGATGCGGCGCGAAGATTTTGAAGCGCTTGGCGGACATGTCGACGAGATAGTCACTGCCGACAAGGTCGTCACCGAAACCGCGCGGCACGTGGAGCGCAAGGGCGATCCCCGTGACAAAGCGCATTTCTCGTGGGGCCGAAAGCGCTGATGCAGGGTCCCCTGGCAGCGCGGCTTCCGGGCGGCCGGCTTCACCTGCAACACGGGCCCATCGACCTGATCCTTGTCGCTGACGGCGACAGGGAAAGGGCTTTCAGGGCCGCCACGGACCGGTTCGCCAGCGTTCTGGAGGACCTCGTCTCGGAACTGCCTCGCCTCCGTCGTCCCGTGTCTGATACTCCCTTCAGGGGCAGTGTCGCAAAAAGGATGGAGAAGGCTGTGCGGCCCCACACACAGGTTTTCATCACGCCGATGGCAGCAGTAGCGGGATCGGTTGCGGATGAAATCCTCGATGCGATGACCGGGGCTGCCGACCTGACCCGCGCCTCGGTCAACAACGGTGGCGACATCGCGTTGCATCTCGCACCCGGAGAAACCTTCACCCTCGCCATGGCCTCCCCGTTTGGACGCGACCTTGGACGGATCACCGTCTCCGCGCGCGACGGATGTGGCGGTATTGCCACCTCGGGCCGCCATGGACGCAGCCTGTCGCTTGGCATTGCCGACAGTGTGACTGTCCTTGCCCGCACGGCCGCCGACGCGGATGCCGCCGCAACCCTGATTGCCAACGGCGTGGATCTGCCGGACCATCCCGCTATCACCCGACGGCCGGCGCGCAGTCTGGATCCCGACAGCGATCTTGGCGACAGGCTGGCCACAACCGGGTGCGGCGCGTTGTCCGAAAGTGAGATCGCCCGCGCTCTGTCCGCAGGTCAGGTTGTCTCCGAACGGATGCTGGACAAGGGACTGATCCTTGGCGGTGCAATCTTCCTCGGCGGCGAAGTTCGGACGGTGGGTGCAGCGTTTGCAGGCACCGACCTGTTGCCGACTTGATCCCGCTCCGAGGGGAGTTGCTATTTCAGGTGGCAGAAGCGGGCTCCGTCGGGCGTGACCCGTGAGCAACTCGTCAATCTTGTGGCCGGGCGTATCGGACAAAGGCAAATCGCGAGCCATCGGGTGACCAGCACGGAACATTGATGCTGCCTTGCCCGCCGAAAAGCTCGAGAACCGTGCGCACGGATCCGTCCGCCTCCGACAGAATGCGAAGCGCCACCTCACGGTCTCGAGGATGCTGCTTCGTACCGGGTTCGTAGGCAAGATACAGTACCTTGTCCCCATTGGGCGACGGATGGGGAAACCAATTCACATCCGCGTCGGATGTCATCCGCTCGGGCGCGCCGCCGCGCGCCGGGATGCGCCAGAGATCGACCGATCCGTCTACTTCACCATTGAACCACAACCATTTGCCATCGCTCGAGTAATCCGGACCATCGCAATGATCGAAACCAGCTGTCATCTGCACTTCCGGCCCGCCCTCGGCCGGACAGCAGAAGATCTGGAACGTCGTGTCCCGCCGCCCGGCATAGGCCAGCGTCGCGCCATCGGGCGACCATCCGTGCCAATAGGACGGACCCCGCTCGGTCACCAGCCTGGGAGTTCCGCCCCGCACAGGCAACGTGTAGACCCGGCTTTCCCCGTGTTCGGTCTTGTCGGATATCACCAACGTCTGGCCATCAGGTGACAGGCCGTGATCGTTGTTCAGGGAGTTCAGGTTTCCCGTGGGGATATGATTCAGGCTAGGGTTGTTCAGCGGCACTTCGAAAAGCTGGCCTTCACCATTCACGATCAAGGCCCCGCCATCCTGCGTCCAGTTCGGAGCCTCGATCAGCCGCCCGGTTCTCAGAACCGTCTCGATGGCCCCCGAGGCCGGGTCGCAGGTGCAGAGTTCCGACGTCCAGTTCATCCCTGCCCGCCAGGCACATAAGAGAACTCGGAGAATCGTGCCTCGCCCGCCATCCCGGATGTGTCATAGGCCACCATGCCGACGAAGGCTCCGGTGAACGAAGCATGCTCGCCCCGTCCCCCCTCGTCCGATATCACGGCAGCGTTCAGAACCGGTCCGACCTGCGTCCACTCCCCATCGCCCTCTGCATAGAAGAACCGCTGGGTCGAGGCGTCCACCTCCACAGCAAGACGCACCGGGCCCTTGCCCAGAGGAACAGGCGCGTCCATCGGGTGCTCAAGTGCGCAATCGGGCCAGTTTCCGGGACAGGACTGAATCGTGAGAGCGCGCCCAAGACCGGGTTCGTGCGTGACCAGAAGAGCATGATATTTATGACGATTGTAATATGTCGTCAGACCGGCGGCGTGCTGATACGATGCCGGCATCACATCGACGATCGTCTCGGCGCGATAACTGTGATGCTGCTGTCGCCGTGCGACCAACGCCTGTTCGAACCAGCTTCCCATGCTCTCGCGCCCGACCAGAACCAGCGCGCCGTTCTCGATCCGGAAAATCCGGTAGCGCTCGGGTGTCCGCAGCCACTGGAAATCATCGTGCAAGACATTGTCGAACGCATAGCGCGAAGGACCCGCCAGTGGCGATGTCGCCGCGCAGTCCACCTCCAAAGGCGGCAGTAGTCCGCCGTCTTCCAGCCAGAGCCAGTCATTCTTCCAGACGACCCGCGCGATCCCGGTTTCCCGCCCCAAGGTGCAGAAGCGCCCAGTTCCATCGGGGCCCGCGATCGGGCGGCCAGTCAGGTA